>JAKSBO010000886.1 GCA_022361095.1 Desulfobacterales bacterium
AAAAGTTGCCCAGATGCAAGGCGCAAACAAAGCTGGAACCGGAGCGTACTATAGTACGTTAGGATTGCAGCTTTGTGCAGCAACGCCGCAGGTGGGTGACTTTGTGAGCTAAAGCTCCTCTAACGAGCCGTTCAAACACTACTTATGTCTTCAGGTCTGAATGAATAACAATACGGTCCCTGCCGGTGTTTTTGGCATGGTACATGGCCTCGTCGGCCCGGGTGATCACTTCATTTCCTGTCTCCCCAAGTTTATACTGGGCAATTCCCATGGATGCCCTGACCTGTCCGATACGCTTGCTCGAATCCTTGATGGTCCACTCTTTTTCACCTAGAATATTCCTGATTTTTTCAGAAACGGCATATGCCCCTTCAACATTTGTTTCAGGCAGGAGAATCAGAAACTCTTCCCCGCCATATCGTGTTGCCAGGTCATTTCGGCGCACCAGGCCGGAAAGTATCTCGGCAAATCCTTTCAGCAGACTGTCCCCAACGAGGTGCCCAAAGGTATCATTCACGGCTTTGAAATGGTCAATATCCAGCATGATCACGGAAAAAGGCGAGTTGTTCTGGCGGGCCCGGATGCGTTCAATTTCCAGGCGTTTTTCCAGTCCCCTTCGGTTACTCAATCCGGTCAGGGCGTCGGTCCTGGCTTCTTTTTGGGAGATTTCCAGCTCTTTGTGTAGCTGCTTTAGGTCTTCGGACGACACTTTCATGCGTGTCTGCAGGCGTGATCCAGACTGGATGATGGCTCTGGTGGTGTCCAGCATCTGGTCGATGATCTCTTTTACCCCGTCAAAATCGTGGGTCTCCTTTATCTGGGCCGCAAGGCTGTCAAGGGTCTGGCCGTGGGTGGAGAGGTCTCCTTCCGTTTCCCCCACATGGCCGGTTATCTCTCTGAGCATCAGGTTCAGTTTGGTTAAAAGGCGTGAAATAACCACCCGGTCCCCATCGGATATGAATTTCTGGTAAAGGATCTCCACATGATTGTTGTTCAAAGGCAGCTTTTTTTTAAGCATCTGGTCAATGGTTTGTTTCAGCTTGGGGTTTTTCCCTGAAGCGTACTCGTACCAAACCGTATAATTGACAGGGGTTGCGGACAGATTGTGTTGTGCTAAAAAGCCGAGGGTCAATCGTAAAAATTCCCCGGCCTGGGAGTTGGATTCTCTGTAGTTCATATCCCTTCTAACTCCTTTTATTGGGGGTATGGAAAACGAGTTTTATAAAACAATTTAAATAAATTACTCAGGTCTTTCACGTGTTGCCGTGGGCTATGCCTGGCTGTTGCCATGTCAGGCCGGCCCGTGGCTGTTATGTGATAACGTATAGGCTTTGCCGATCAGTTGATTATATAGAATAATGTTTTGGAAAAGCAACATATTACA
>JAKSBO010000824.1 GCA_022361095.1 Desulfobacterales bacterium
CTGGAATAGCCCTTGAGAAACAGGGCCTTGTGTGCTTCAACGGCTAATTTTTGTACCTGCCGCGTGGTGTGTTCATCAATGCGGGCCGGGCAGATTTCATTGGTCTCTCCAGCCACGTATTTGGCCTGGTAATCAAAAAACTCATGACCGTCTCCGGGGACTATTTCAATAACGGGCAGCGCCTCGGGACTCTGATTACCCAAAACCCCGCAGGTCAGTTCCGTCCCTTTAATATATTTCTCAAGGATCAAGGCGTCATCGTTTTGAAACCCTTTTTGAATAGCTTGTGACAGATCTTTTCCATCAGATACAATGCTCATGCCCACCGAAGAACCGGCACAGACCGGTTTGACCACAATGGGAAGTCCAAGTGCCTTTAACTTTTCAGGATTAGGAACCGGCGCGTGGGTGCAAATGGATAAATAGTCAGGCGTCGGGATGCCTGCCTGGCAGTAAAGCCTTTTGGCGATCAATTTGTTCATGGCAACGGCGGACCCCAAAACCCCTGCGCCCTGATAGGGGATGTTTAAAAGGTCTAAAAGCCCCTGAACCGTACCATCTTCCCCAAAGGGCCCATGAAGGATAATCAGGGCTGCATCAATATCCGGTGCGTCTGTGACAAGTCTTGCCAGATCAAATTTGGGGTCATACCGCTTGATATCGTATTTTGTTTTATCAAGTGCCTCAAATACCTGATCCCCGCTGTTTAGAGATACTTCCCGCTCGGTGGACACCCCGCCTGACAACAGGGCCAGCCTGATTTTTTTCATACTTTTCCCCTTTGGCCGTATGGCCGTTCGGCAATGGACATTCAGTCAGGTGTGATCAGCCCTGAATAATCCTTTGACGTACGTTTTCGAACTCTTTTTTGGAGATCAGATCCTTTTCATAAAGCCCGTTAAGTTCCAGTAATCTGCGTTCAGCCTGGTCACTTGCACTTTCGATGAGCTGTGCCTCGGAATAAGGGGGCAATAAGGCCGGTTCTTTGGCTTTGATTTCAAAGGTCGCAAGACCGCCAAGCAGTCTTATTTCAACAGCCCGGTCTTGAAATTCCGGCGTGCCCAGCATCTGGCCCAGGGAAGAAGAGGTTGCTTTCATCCTGGCATAAATGATCCAGACAATGGAAAGTACCAGGATGGCAATGCCGCCCATGATCCATGGAAGGTAATGGTAAATGCCTCTGAACAACAGCGTGGTAAGGCCGATGCCGGCCAGAAGAAATACATGAAGCAGCAGTATAAAATAGGCAACAAAAATGTTTTTGAATACTCCGTCTTTGTCTTTTTTGCGTATACTCATTTGACTTTTCTCAATAATGAAGTTCTGTATTGGTCCCGGGCCAGGGTATTACCGGGTCCGGTTGAACGGACCGCATCAAGTTTGGCCATCAGGTAGTTTAGTTTTTTGTGCAGCTTGGCCTGATCCTCAGCGGCCTGTCCGGTTTGGTCTATACGTTCGCGTATATGGGTCATCTGTTTTCTGATTTCAACCTCTGGGGGCAAAAAACCTGAATTTTTCAGTATTTTATGGGCCATGCGAAGCGCATTGGGCACATGACTCTCCTCAAAGGATAAAGGTTTGCCCTTACCCTCAAGATTTTCAAACCGGCCCTGTTTCTGGGCGGCTTTGATTCGTTCTTCAACTATGGCTTCAAATCCGGGAATCATAATAGGTGAACCACAATAATATACAGTAATTAATTACGGACGCCTCCGATGGGTTGGTTGCTGCGTAATGCAGAATTGGTTTTAAGATCCGCACCAAGGACGTTAAGTCTATTAAACCGGGCTGTGTTTTGCAAGCTATTTTCTTGACACTTAAGGGGCAATACTGTATCAACACTATGCTAAATAGTGCCCGACCGAAAACCGTAAATTTTGCCGACTACTTCGTTGGTCACAAATTTTAATCTTCGAAATACGCCATGTATTGCTCCGGTTAAAATTTACGCCCGCCTTGTATTCGAGAAAATTTCCAGGTTTTTGTTCAGGCACTAAATATACTAAGCTGATTATTAATAGAGATTCGATACCTATGAGTAAGCCAAAAAATTTATCAAAAATCAGGAACATCGGGATCATGGCCCATATTGACGCGGGCAAGACCACGGTGACGGAACGCATTCTCTATTACACGGGAAGATCCCATAAGATAGGCGAAGTCCATGACGGCGAGGCCACCATGGATTGGATGCAGGATGAGCAGGACCGGGGGATTACCATTACTTCGGCCGTCACTTACTGCCAGTGGAAACAGGCCACGATTCAGATTATCGACACCCCGGGTCATGTGGATTTCACCGTGGAGGTGGAACGGGCGCTGCGGGTTCTGGACGGGGCCATCGGCGTGTTTTGCGCCGTGGGCGGTGTAGAGCCCCAGTCCGAAACGGTCTGGCGTCAGGCAGACCGGTATAAGGTCCCGAGAATGGCCTTTATCAATAAAATGGATCGTACCGGTGCTGATTTTTTTGCCGCTTGTGATTCCATCAGAGAAATGTTGTCTGCCAATCCGGTAATGATCCAGTTCCCC
>JAKSBO010000303.1 GCA_022361095.1 Desulfobacterales bacterium
CGGTGTAAAACATTTTTGCCATTGATTAATCCTTAAATAAATAAGCCATTATTATGAAAAAAGTATTATATGACAATTGGGCCGTTATTTTCAAGCATAATTCAGGTTCCGATAAAAAAACATATTGATTCGCATATCCCATCATCCGTAGACCGGTATCAAATCTTGAACCGGTCCATCATTTCCTTTAATTCCGCTGCCAGTTTTGATAATTCTCCTGCGCTTGTCATAATATGCTGACTGCCTGTTTTCATTTCATCCGTTGCCTTGCTTACATCACTGATATCTTTAGCGACCTCTCCGGCCGCTTCGGATGTCTGATTGACATTATCATTGACGCTGTCAAGTCTCTGTGCCGCATGGCTGACATTATTTGCAATCTCCTGGGTTGTTGCGGATTGTTCTTCAATGGCCACGGCTACGGAGCTGACTATCGAATTGATTTCAGTGATAATTTCGACTATGGATTTTATGGCTTTTACCGAATCATCCGTCGTGGACTGAACCCCTGAAACTTTAGAACCTATCTCTTTTGTGGCTTGGGCTGTCTGCTGTGCCAATGCTTTTATCTCCCCTGCAACGACGGCAAAGCCCTTACCGGCCTCACCGGCCCTTGCCGCTTCTATGGTGGCATTTAATGCCAGAAGATTGGTCTGTTCTGAAATTTCTGAAATGGTTTCGGAAACTTTATTTATATCCTGTGCCGCAGCTCCCAATGCATCTACTTTATCCAGAACTGTTTCTGCCTTTTCCACTGCACGGGAAGTGGTTTCATTTCCTGTGGCGGTATTTTTGGATAACTCCTGAATCGTTGCCGTCATCTCTTCGGTTGCCGATACAATCATTTGAATGTTTGACGTGATCTCTTCTGTGGATGTTGCCACACTTGTTATGTTGTTGTTCATTTCCTGGGCAGCCGATGTGACACGGGTTGATTTTTGGGCAGTGGTTTCCGCATTTGAGGAGATCTGTCCGGAAACGGCCGACAGTTCAATCGAAGCCGAATTTAGTGTTTGTGTGCCTGTAACAATGTCATTGAACATCTGCTGAAGATTTGAAGACATCATATTCAATGTCTGGGCAAGTATGCCGATCTCATCTTTTTGGTCAATATCAAGGGTCTGTGTTAAATCGCCGTCTGACATCTTTCGGGCCATGGCCACCCCTTTTTTAATAGGCGTGATGATAGACCGGGCCATGAACATAGCAATCAAAACGATGAGAACAACGGCAATCAACGCGATGATTGCAATATCTACCTTAATGGACCGGATGGAGGCGAATGCTTCTGCCTGGTCTATTTCAACCAACAGCCCCCAAACGGTTTCTCCCACTTTAATGGGTGTATAGGCAGACAATACCGGATTATTGTTATAGTCAAGCATGCTCATTTTTCCGGCTTTTCCGGAAATGGCATCCCTGGATGCCTGGGTATCCACTTTTCCTTTTTCCGGGTCTGCAAAAGAGGCGGTAACCGTATGGTTGTCCGGATCAAGGTATGAATCCGAGCGCATAAGCTTATCCTGGCCCACCAGATAAGATTCGCCGGTGTCGCCCATACCACTGCGTTCCGTCATGATCCTGTTGATGGCATCAATGGAGAGCTGAAACGCAAGAATGCCTATGGTTTTTCCGTTTTCTTTGATGGGGGTTGCCAGAAACTGGGCAGGTGCATTGGCTGAAGGTGCATAGGTTCGCATGTCGGAGATCGTAATTATGCCGTTTTTAGCGGCCTGCCATACATCACGCAGGGACGAATCAATGATTTGTGCGCTTTGGCCGAAATCGGCCTCTTTGGTAACGGTGAAGTAGGTGTCTCCATATTCGGGATCAAGCAGGAAAATATCATAATATCCATATTGTTCCATGTAGTGTTTGAACGTCTTAAAATAGATATCATGAACTTTTTTATACGACTCCGGCGCATCATAACTCTCGCCGGTTTTGCCGATAAAGCGCTTTGACTGCACGCCGCCTGCCGAATTAAAGGCCTGTTCCAGGGCTTTGGCTGCATTTTTCGTGAACGGATTGTTTGCAAGCACTTTAATATCGCCGATTCTCTCCTGGAAAAAACTCTCAATTTGAAATTTTTTTATTTCCCTGACCGCCTCCAGTTGATTGAACGCCGTTCGCTCCAATGCCTTGGTTGACAGATTAAGTGAAATTACACCCAAAATTCCCAACGGGATAATGCCCACAGCCAGAAAAGAACAAACAAGTTTAATCCCCAGATTAATATCCTTAAATCGCATTATCTAAATAATCTCCATTTTTAATTTAAGACTTTTTGAATATAAGTATTTTATATTATAGATTAAATTTAAAATATCGGTGGGTGGCAAAAATATACAAATGTACTTGCAACTCAACTCTATTGATGGATTATTTTTTATATATTACATAAAACATTGTAAGTCAAAAGTTGTTTTTGTTGTTTTTTAGAGGCCCGGGGTTCCGGACACATACGGCA
>JAKSBO010000041.1 GCA_022361095.1 Desulfobacterales bacterium
CAATGAAATGTTAATGACCAAAAAAGAAAAGGCAGACAGGAAAAATCGTTTGTTTTCTGTGATGATGTTCAATGTGAATAAATTTAGATTGATCAACGATACTTTTGGTCATCAAATTGGTGATAAAGTATTAAAAGCTGTTTCAGAAAAGTTGAATGAGCTTCTTAGAAAACAAGATTTGAAATCTCGTTGGAGTGGTGATGAGTTCTTGGTACTGTTGCCTGAAACTGATATGGTGGACACATCAGATGTTAGAAAAAAGATTGTATCGGCTATGAATGATTGGCATATAGAAGTTAGAAATCAAAAGGTACATTTTACATGTGCCATTGGTCTTGGAACTTATAAAAAAGGTGAAAAACTTTTGACATTATTGACTCGAGCAGAGCAGGATATGAATAGGCATAAAATAAGAGAAATCAAGTGAAGATTTGATTTTTTCTGAGGAATTGTCATAATCATCCAATTGTATGCTATAATGAAAAAAAGGAGGTGCGACAGTTCGGTGTCGTGTGTATAGCAGGTGGGAATCCTGCCTAGTAAGATTTAGCCAATCGCTAGTATCTAGGCTTTGGAGCCGAAGCCGTGAGGTTAGGTTTAAGCGTAAGTCGGAGATTATTCGAGCCGTAATGCGAAAGTGTGAAGTGATTGAGCCCCGTCAGATAAGACAGTGTGAGAGTCGATGAGTTCTCCTTCTTAGCAGACAACAAGGCTATCAAGCGCAATGGCAAGTAGATAGTTGTTCTCACCGGGGTCAGAGAGCATGGCGAGTTTAATATTGTTACACACGGGATACCTGTGAGATCTCATAGGTTCTCTTCGGAGTATTTGTTATACAAGGGGCATTCCTCCCAAGATAACAAAGATGATTTATGAGAAGTCGGATCAATTCATAGTACCAATGAAGCAAGTAACGACTGTGGAGGGAAGGGATTGACATACTCGTCGCTTTACTGGATGAAACATGATATGTACGATTGAGGCATTAAGAACATGGGAAATGATTACAGTAAAATAGCATATTTATCAGAGAAATACGATAAGGTTCAAACCGTCATGCAATTTGTAAATGCAGAAGCGTTAATTGCAGAACACAAGCGTCAGAAACCTAGGAAAGCACCTGGAATAGACGG
>JAKSBO010000617.1 GCA_022361095.1 Desulfobacterales bacterium
CCGTCCCGGTTCGGGCAGGTCAGCCCGGCATCCACGGAAATTTTCTGCACCCGCTCACCAAACAGGCTGCGCAGATAAGCATTGTAATCAGTGTAGCGTTTCATACGGTCGGCATCTGCCAAAGTCGTCCTCCATTTTCATCCTTTTGCATTCATAGGTTCACCCCTTAAGGCCACCTTTTAACCATACAGACTGCAAATGAATTTGCCAAGGTGAAGATTCGCAGCAAGAACTTGACCAATAGCGACCAGACATTATATTAAGTCCCTGTAAAAAATAGCTAAGGATGTTATGAACACTTTCAAAAACAGATATGACGTTATTGTGGTGGGCGCAGGACATGCCGGGTGTGAAGCGGCCCTGGCAGCCGCCCGTATGGGCTGTGACACCCTGTTGCTCACCATTGACATGGACAAAATCGCAGCCATGCCCTGCAGTCCCTCCATCGGGGGCACGGCCAAAGGCCAGCTGGTCAAGGAAATTGATGCGTTAGGCGGATGGATGGCAAAAGTATCAGACTCTTCGGCCATCCAGTACCGGACCCTGAACACCCGCAAAGGGCCGGCGGTGCAGTCCACCCGGACCCAAAATGACAAGAACATGTATTCACAAAACATGAAACTTGTCCTGGAAAAGGCGGAGAATCTGGACCTTAAGCAGGCCATGGTGGAATCTTTGATCATTGAACACAATGAAATCAAAGGGATTGCCGACAATACCGGATTTGAGTATTTAACCCCATGCGTGGTCATTACCACAGGCACCTTCCTGCGGGGCACCGTCCATATCGGATCATCCAAAATCCAGGCCGGGCGCGCCGGAGAATTCGCCTCCACGGGACTGGCCCTGAGCCTTGAAGCCATGAACCTTGGGATGGGCAGAATGAAAACCGGTACCCCGCCGCGGCTGCATGCCGACTCCATTGATTTTTCAAAATTCAATGTCCACGGCTCAGACGAGGTCATCAAACCCTTTTCATTTTCCACCACCCAGGTAACAACGCCCATGCTGCCAAGCTTCATGGGCCAGACCAACCCGGAAACCCATGCCGTCATCCGCAACAATCTCAAATTCTCAGCCCTGTACGGCGGACAGATCAAAGGCCAATCCGCCAGGTACTGCCCTTCTTTTGAAGATAAAGTAGTGAGGTTTCCGGACCGGGACTCCCACCATGTCATTCTGGAATATGAAGGCATCGACTCCAAAGAAATATATGCCTCCGGCCTGGGCAACAGCCTTCCCCTTGAAATCCAGTACCAGGTGGTACGCTCGGTAAAAGGCCTTGAACAGGCCCAGATCATGCGCCCGGCCTATGCCATTGAATACGATTCTGTATCCCCCCTGGACCTGACACCGGCCCTTGAGGCCAAAAAGGTACGGGGCCTGTTTTTGGCCGGACAGATCAACGGCACGTCAGGCTATGAAGAGGCCGGTGCCCAGGGGCTTTGGGCCGGGGCCAATGCTGCAGCAAAAATACTTGGCCGCCCGCCTTTTATCCTGGAGCGCTCCCAGGCCTATATGGGGGTTATGGTGGATGATCTTGTCACCCGGGGCACCAAAGAGCCCTACCGCATGTTCACCTCAAGAGCGGAATACCGGCTGCTGCTCAGGGAAGACAACGCGGATCTTCGCCTGGCCCGGATCGGCTATGAATACGGACTGACAAACAAAGCGCGCCTGGACGAGGTTGACCAAATCAAGGCCGATACAAAAAAAGAGCTTGAGCGGGTCCGCCAAGTTGTGGTTAAACCCAGCGATGAAACCAATACCTTTCTTACCGGGCACAACTCCAACCCCATTGACACAGGCGTTCCTTTAACGCAATTGCTCAAACGTGCGGAACTCAATTACGGCCTGTTAAAACAGATTGCCCCGGCGCCTGAACCTGTCCGGGACCGTGCCGCCCGGCAGGTGGAAATTGAAATTAAATATGAAGGGTATATCCAACGCCAGTATAATGAAATTAAAAAATTTGAAGATCTGGAACGGATAAAAATTCCGCCTGAATTTTCCTTTAACGCAGCCCACGGACTGTCCAATGAAATCCGGGAAAAACTCGACCGGATCAACCCTGCATCCCTGGGACAGGCATCCCGCATTGACGGCATGACCCCGGCGGCCATCTCCGTTCTCATGGTGGCCATCAGCGCATTTAGAGAACACCGGTCTAATTGATGCAACACTTCGCCATGCCGCCCTTGACTTAGACGGGTTGCGCCTTACTTTTATTACACATTTGTACTAAATAACAATATTATACAGTTTAACGCAAAGGAAGAAGATATAAAATGGCGCAAGATTATTATAAAACACTTGGAATAGATAAAACTGCGACTGCCGCCGACATAAAAAAGGCATACCGAAAACTTGCCCTCAAATACCATCCGGATAAAACCAAAGGAGACAAGGCCCTGGAAGATAAATTCAAGACCATCTCCGAAGCTTACGCAGTGCTCAGTGATCCTGAAAAAAGAAAACAGTATGACACTTACGGATCCGCCGACTTCCAGCAAAGATTCTCCCAGGAGGACATCTTCAGAAACTTTGACCTGGGCGATATTCTCAAGGAGTTTGGTTTCGGCGGCGGGGGCGGATTTAACCGGGGCGGCGGGTTTTCCTCTGCATTTAAACAGGGTGGCGCAAGGTCTTCATTCTCCGGCATGGGGGGCAATCCCTTTTTCCAAAACGCGGGAGCCGGAGGCGGTTTCGGGCGTCAAGCCCCGGCCCGGGGCAAAGATCTGGAATATGAAATTCCATTAACCCTGGACGAACTCATTCATGGTGCCGGAAAAACCATCACCATTTCCCAGGATGGGCAGGCCAAAGCCATTGAGGTGAAAATCCCCAAAGGCTTGACCCAGGGCAAAAAAATCAGACTGGCAGGCAAAGGCGAATCCGGTGCAAACGGCGGTCCGGCCGGAAACCTTTACATCAAGTCCAGCCCGGCGCTGCCCCAGGGCATCACCATTGAAGGGAACGATATCCTGATGACAAAAGATGTTGGGCTCACCCAGGCGCTTTTAGGGGATAAGCTTGAGGTGACCACGCCTTCAGGCAAAACCATAAATCTGACCTTGCCCCCGGGCACCGGGCACAAGTCAAAAATGCGCCTGCCCGGCATGGGAATTCCACATATGAAAGGAAATGGTTGCGGAGATCTCTATGTTGTGGTTAATATAGAGATGCCGAAAAAATTAGACTCCAGACAGCAAAAACTAATCAAGGAACTTAAGGAAACAGGATTATAATCGAACATGGCAGAGCTCATCCCCTTGATTTCCCAACAGGAAATCAAGGATAAAACCCGGGAGATCGGAGAAAAAATTACCCGGGACTATAAAGGACTTGATCTCGTGGTTGTAGGGGTACTCAAGGGGTCATTTATTTTTTTGGCAGATCTTGTCCGGCAGATCACCATAGATCATGAAATTGATCTGGTAGGTGCCTCATCTTACCAAGACACATCATCTACCGGACAGATCATATTTACAAAACAACCGGATCTTGAACTTAGAGGACGTCATATACTGCTGGTGGAAGATATCGTGGATACAGGCCGGACCCTTGTCAAGATTGTTGAAGCCATGCAATTGTTAAGTCCCCGGTCTATAAAAATATGCGCGCTGATTGATAAACATGAACGCCGGGAAACGCAACTCAATGTGGACTATTCATGTTTCT
This sequence comes from Desulfobacterales bacterium, assembly GCA_022361095.1. Taxonomy (GTDB): domain Bacteria; phylum Desulfobacterota; class Desulfobacteria; order Desulfobacterales; family Desulfobacteraceae; genus Desulfobacter. The sequence goes on from JAKSBO010000617.1 coordinate 3,682, forward strand.
ACCGTGAGAAGGGGTTCATCGTAGGTTACGGGCTGGATTACAATGAAAAATACAGAAACCTGCCGGCAATCTTTGATTTAAAAATTTAAAATTAATTGATATTAAAGTATCAATACGTTCTTAATTTACTTTCATGTAATCTTGTGGGCAGAGCCTGATGGATGATATGCCGGGCAGGCCCATGGCCGTTATTCAAATGAAGGGAATACCCAATGATAATTACCTGCGAAGAGTGCGCAACCCGGTTTGTGCTTGATGACGCCCTAATTAAGCCTGGTGGATCCATGGTCAGATGCAGCAAGTGCCGGCATGTTTTTACCGCCTTTCCAGTGGAATATCCGGAAATCGGCCTCTCCGACCAATCAGAATCCAAAGAACAGGACATCCCCTTTGATGAATCACAGCACCAAAACCAATTCGATCTTAATCTGTCACAAGATGACGATTCCGATAAAGACGGCGTTTCGCACAGCCAGGGCGAGGAGATTGATTTCCCGGAAATTGAATTCGAGGTAGATGCGTTTGAAGAAACGCCCCATGAACACGAAACAGACACAGACGCGTCGGATACCCGGGATCTTGAAATTGAATTTCAAGATACAACCGAGGCGTCTGACGAAGATGTACTTGAGTTTGATACGGCTGATTTTGAGATAGATGAACCGGAACTGGACTTCCAGGATGATGGCCTTGAACTGGAAACCGATGAAATCACGTTGGAATCAGCATCCGAAGAGGCGGATATTGAAATCAGCTTTGACCAGGATGACGACGCAGACCTTGAACTCGGCGAACTGACCGCTGACATGGCAGACACCGCCGAAGAGGTGCCGTCCATTGATGATCTTGAACTGGAACCCCAAAACGCTGATGACGCGGACCTTGAATTAGAAGAGGAGTCCCAAGAGGATCTTATTCTTGAAGAAGAGGATGGTGACGGCCTGACTTTATCCCCCGCCCCAGAAGACCCGCTGACTGACGACTTTGCCCACCACCTGGAAGAGACAACTGAAGCGCAACCGGATATAAAGCAAGACGATTTTTCTTCAGATGACAGTGATGAAACGCCGCATGACGAATATACCGGCGAAACGATGGAATCAATCGTATCAGATCAGGATAAATTTGCAGAATATGATACGGTATTGGAACAGGAGACTGAACCGGAAGAGACCGGCATCACCACTCCGGACAGAGACGAAGAAGACGACACACCGACTCCCCCGCTGAGCCCGGATGATGACGAAATAAAGACCACCACCGAAACACCAATGGAACCGACGCCATCGACCACGCCGCTGTCCGCTCAAAGCGTCCGCCAGAAACGAAGCTCAAAAAAGAAAAAAGGCGTGAGCCCGGCAGTTAAAATTCTGTTGGTTCTGGCTCTGCTGCTTTTGGCTGCCTATGTGGCAATCATTCGCCTTGGTGTAACCATTCCGGTGGTGTCCGACATTCAGATTCCCTTTATCAGCCAGTGGATTGGCCCCAAACAAGCGTCCAAAGCGCCACTGAAACCCATACTGGACGAACCCAGTATTGAGGGCCGCTTTGTTTCCAATAAGAGCGCTGGGGACCTGTTCATTGTCACTGGCAAAGTTAAAAACCCGTCTGATAAGGCCGTCAGCTTCATCCGGGTTAAAGGAACCCTGATGAAAAAAAACAACATCAAAGCAGGAACCCAGATTGCCTATTGCGGAAATATAATTCCAGAGGAGACCCTTAAATCCGGCAATATCTCGGATATAACCAAGCAGATGGGTGTCAAACAGGGAAATCAGAATATCAATGTCAATATCAAAC
>JAKSBO010000745.1 GCA_022361095.1 Desulfobacterales bacterium
ATTTGAACAAATTCCCTAAAAACTGGATTATCGAGTTTCAGGATTGAATCCAATCCCTGATCGCCTTTAAATCCGATGCATGCCAGTCTTCTGAAATCCTTTTCTCGATGAATTTTAAAAACAAGGTGTCAATAACGTTGATAACCTTCATGATTAAAAAGGTTTTTTCGATAACCAGACCCTCTATTTCATCTTCTGATGCGGATGTGTCAATGGTTGGGGGTTTTAAACCGGTGATATTGAAACTTTCACCTTTGATGGAAAATTTATACTCTTCTTCGCCTATTCTGCAGATCAGGTTCATATCTGTTACCCATGCCCCTTTTTTAAGGGCTGTTGTCCCCTCTTCGAGACCTGCCTGATCCCCTTTAATGGTAATTTTTTCCTTTGACTTATCACCCAGGTTGTTTTCAAGGCTGATGGAATTTCCAATTTCAAAGGTTACCGGATCTTCTGAATTTGAAAGGATTGTAATATCCTGGTCCGTTTCAACCAGATACCAGATCCAGGTTAAAAATTCGTTGCCTAAAAATCCGTATTTATTGTAAGCGGTAGCTATATCCAACATCATACGCCTCTCTTATTTAAGGGTGACAACGCCAATATTTTGTCCTTTTGATCACTTGAAAAACCGCCCAGCTTTTCCACGATTGTATAGGGAAATATTCTGATGGGTTTATGATCAAAGGATTTGAAAAACAGGGTTTCAAACAGTTCATTGGCAGCTTTCTGGGTGGAAAACAAGATTAGGTTTTTTTGTTCATAATCCCATAACACATCATAAATATTGGGAATAAATGGCGTTTTGTGCATCAGGATATCAATAACCCTCTCTTTTATTTCAGCTTTTTCATTTTTTGAAATAAAGGGTCTGCCGCTCTCTTTCTTTTTTTTTTCGGTTTCAATGGCCATATGTTTCTGGATCAGTTTGGCCGGGATCGATTTTTTATCAATGCGCAGGGAAAAAGCAAAATAGGTGCCGAATAAAAATGAAGCGGATTGAAAATCCGGGTTGTACGGGGTTTCAAGGGGGGTCCATCCGGCTGAAATTTCATCGTATTCGTTTTCAATTTCAGGGATGGCGTTTTCAATCAGTCCCTGGCGAACACCCTCTGCAGTACCGTCAGGAAATGCACCGTCAATATAATAACGGCTGATGGAATGGGTGGAAGAGATCAATCCCATACTTATTACTCCTTATCTAATGTTAAACGGCTGTTTAGAGTTTTTAAGACTCTCACAGCCGTATTTTAATGTTTAGATCATCCGGTCATGGTTACCAGATACCGATTAATCAAGAAAGTTTATCTTATATTTTTTCCAGATTTCCAGGGCAATGCACAAGGGTTTAATCATGGGGACGGTATAGGTATGCAGTTTTTTGTCCGCCATGAAGGATCTGCAACGGTCCACGTATTCTGAAAATCCCCTGGGAGATACAATCAAAGGCTTGGTCAGCTCCTGTTTAAGCTCCACCAGGCGCTCGGGCAGGTATTCGCTTAACAGGGGCACCTGCAGGTAGATGGCGGCGATAATCACATCCGTATTGGGGTCCTGGTCTACAATTTTAATGGCTTCAAGAAGCCGGTCATCCCGGCAGTTACCCAGAAGATCTATGGGGTTGCCGCCTAAATTGCTTAATATCTTATCTTTTACTGCCGACTGGTCCGGTTTGATATCCTTTTCAACCAGTTTTTTTATTTTTTCTTTGGTTTCATCGGTAAATTGCGCCAGGGTCATTCCCTCCTGTGTTACCTGATCTGCCAGGAGAATACCGGCCCCGCCCCCGACACTGACCACGGCGATCCGGTTGCCGTAGGTTTTGGGCTGGCTGGTGAGAATGGACAGCACATTAACCATGATTTTAGGATCTTCCGTGAGATCTTCAATGAGATAAAAACCGGCCTGATCGCAGCAGGCCTTGAATGCATCATGGGATCCGGCAAGGGATGCCGTATGGGACAAAGCTGCCTGGGCTCCGCCCCCCATACCGCCTTTAATCACCACCACCGGTTTTTTCTTTGCCACTTTTTTTCCCACCTGGAGCAATTTGAGTCCGTCGGCCACACCCTCCAGGTAGACGGCAATGATTTTAATTCTGGGGTCATCTCCCATGTGGGAGAGTATTTCAGGCACCCCACATACGGCGGCATTGCCGATGGAAACCCATTTTCCCAAGTTTTGTCGGTCCGCCCCAAGCATTTCAAGCAGCTCAAGTCCGATGCCGCCGCTTTGGGATATAACCCCCACGCAATTGGACGGGGTGACGGGAACAGACCGTTGCACCGGGATATAGTTGGTATTCAGCCCTGAAAAATTATCAATTACCCCCATGCAGTTGGGGCCGATGAATGCCGTTTTATAGGTTCTGCTTAAGGAGATCAGTTTTTCTTTGAGGTCAAAGCGGCCTATTTCTGCAAATCCGTCACTGAAAATAATGGCACCTTTTCCGCCCAGCTTGCAGAACTGTTCAAAAATTGAGACGGTTTTTTCTGAATTTACTGCAAAGACGCAGATATCCGGTACTTCGGGCAGATCGTCAAGGGTTTTATAGCAGGTCAATCCGTGGATGGTTTTAAGCTTGGGATGAACCGGATAGAGTTTTTTGATCTTTATGCAGTTTTTAAGAATAACACCGCCCTGGGTTCCCGGCCGGGAAGCACCCACAACCGCCACGGATTCGGCATTAAATACGGCATCCACACTTTTGCGCTTCCAGTCACTGATGCGTTGCCGGGATGGCGCCGTAAAATCAGGATCTTTGATCAATCGTGTATCGACAATGGCATATCCGTTTTCATAAACAATCACCGGATTTAAATCCAGTTCGCTGATATCCGGATTTTCCGCCATCAATCTGGAAACGCGAATGGTCAGATCAATAATGGCTTCCCTGTCATATACCTGGCCTCTGAATCCGTCTAAAACATGACCGGCGCGGGTTTTCGTGAGCATACGCGCCACATCCTGACGGGTAAGTACACCAATACCCGGGGCTGCATCTGCAAACAGTTCCACAAAAATGCCACCGATACCCACCATGGTGATGGGGCCAAACCCGGGATCCTGCCTGGCACCCACAAGCAGTTCAAATCCTTTGTCCACCATTTTCTGGACAAGCAGTCCCTCTTTTTTTTTCCTGGAGAAACCGCCCATAAGTGTATCGATCGATTTTACCGCCCGGGTCAATTCGTCCGGATTTTTCAGATTCAGCCTCACAGCGCCCTGGTCGGATTTGTGAATGATTTTTTCACAAACCGCTTTGACAACCACCGGATAACCGGTATC
>JAKSBO010000223.1 GCA_022361095.1 Desulfobacterales bacterium
ACAATCCGTCCTTTGCGCAGTACGGTAACCCGGTCGCAGATATCCATAATTTCATCAAGTTTGTGGGAGATGAAAATCACACTGTGGCCGTCGGCTTTCATCCTGCGGAGAATGTCAATGAGCTCTTGGATCTCCCGGGTTGTCAGAACGGAGGTGGGTTCGTCCAGGATAAGCAAGTCCGCCCCGTTTAAAAGGGTCTTTATGATTTCAACCCGCTGCTGTTCCCCGGCGGACAACTGCCACACCTTTTGATCAAGGTCAATCCGGAAATCAAACTGCTTTGAAAATGCTTTTATTTTTTTGCGCAACACTTTCTGGGGAAATAGAAACGGGGTGTCCTTATAGCCAAGCGCGATGTTTTCAATTACGGAATGGTTCTGGATCAGCATGAAATGCTGGTGAACCATGCCGATGCCGACATTGATGGACTCCAGCGGATTGGAAATTCGGACTGGTTTGCCGTTGATCAGGATACTTCCCGAATCGGGCTGATAAATACCGTAAAGAATATTCATCAGTGTGGTTTTCCCCGCACCGTTCTCCCCGAGCAAGCCCAGGATCTCCCCGGAATTGACCCCAAGGTTGATATCCTTGTTGGCATGGACACCCTGGAACGACTTGCAAATATCCTTCATCTCAAGGCGCTGTATTTTAATCATGGTATTTCTTCAATCATAAAGGCCGGAAAACAACGTTTTCTGGCCTTTAAACTAATCTTGTTTTTTACTTTAATGTGACCCCATGTTTGGACAAACCTTTACCCGGATGCAAGGCCCGGAAAAATTTGTAACCGGAGCAACCTTATGGTTGTGAGGCCCGATCTTATGGCCGCCTCTAATTATTAGAGGCACCCTTATGATTTGGCAAATTTTTCTGCAACGCCGCAGGTGGGCAAATTTTTGTTCAAACACTAATTATTTAATTATTGGGGATCTCTCCTTTGACATTGTCCACATAATACATCATGGAAAGCAGGTCATCCTTGGAGGCGCGTTCCCCTTGCCTGATTTTGATTTCACCCGTGTTGTCCGAAATCGGGCCCATGAACGGATCAAAGATCTCAACGCCCTGTTGCATCTGCTCATAACGTTTCATGACCAGATCATAGACGCTGACTTCACCAAATTGTTCCGTTTGGATCATGGCCTGCTGTAAAGGCTCAACAAACTTGGGGTTAACGGCGTCATCAGGGCTGCCGCCCAGAATGGCCGCCTTTTCCTTGGTCAGCCGCCAGATATCCTGGCTGGGATCCCAGGTCCCTTCATGAATACTTTTAAGGATTTCAGCATACATGCCGCCCCACTCCATAAGCTGGCCGGAAACCACGGAATCTTTGCCATAGGCCTGCATGGGGGAGTAATGGGAAAATGTGTAAATCTGTTTGTCTTTTTCACAATGGGCCTGGCCCACTTCAATGACTGCCGGGGTATCCTCGGTGAACGCCAGGGCATCACACCCTTCAGCGATCAGTGCTTCGGCGGCTTCCTTGGCTTTGTCCGGTCCGTACCAGGCATAGATCCATTTTACGCTTACGGTGGCGTCCGGGTTGACGGCCTTGGCACCCAGGGCATAGGCGTTGATATGGCGGATCAGTTCGGGGATGGGGAAGGCGGCCACATAACCCAGTTTATTGGACTGGGACAATGCGCCTGCCATCATGCCGTTAAGGTAGTACATTTGATACAGATCGCCAAAATAGGTGCCCAGGTTTGTGCTGCGCTTAAAACCGGCGCAGTGCATGAATTTTGTTTCCGGATATTTTTCAGCGGCTTTAACTGTGTCATCCATGTAACCGAAACTTGTGGTAAAGATCACATCACATTTTTGCTGCTGAACAAGACGATCCATGATTCGCAAGGAATCGGATTCGGCAACGGATTCCACAATAACGGTCTCCAGCCAGGGATACAGGGATTCAACATGCCGTTTGCCTAGATCATGGGCATGGGACCATCCGTAATCACCCACAGGCCCCACATAGATAAAGCCGGCTTTCAGTTTCTCTGCCATGGACGGGGCTTGCTGTCTCTGCTCTGCCGTTTCAGCGGCGTCGCCCTTAACTTCACCCGCTGTTTCAGTACCGGTGGATGCTTGTTTCGATTGGTCCTGCTCTCCGCATCCGGTGATGATCATTGCAAAGAGAAAAACAAAACCGGCAATCAGCACACTCATTTTGATTTTCATCGTTATCTCCAATATGTATAGTGTTGGGGGTATCAGGAAATTTCTGGAATCATACGATAGTTACAGGTTTGCCGTCAACCAATTAAACACGGTCTTAATGCCTAAAAAAAGCCGCCCTTCAGGGAAATATGCCCGCAGGGCGGCTTGTCTGTCTTTAAAAAGAACACGCTATTTTGCAGCAGCACGGGCCTGGGCCAGCCAGTCGTCCCATTTGGCCTGGTTTTTAGCAATCCACTCGGTGACATGTTTTTGGATCTCTTTGGCCGATTTTTCTCCTGCGTTCATGCGGGTGTTCTGCTCATTGATATCTGCAAGGGGCAGGGTGAATATTTCAAGGAATTTTTTGGCGGCAGGGTTGTCCGCTAAAAATTTCTTGTTGGCCACAATGCGGATATCGGAAACAACAAATCCCAGTTTTACCGGATCAGTCACGGCCCCTTCAACACCGGACTGGGTCATTCTGTCCACAGCCCCGGTCTGGGCTTCAGTGGGATTAATTTGAGGAACATTGATCCACATGACGTCTTTGCCCGGTTTAAGTTTATATACGGTCCAGTTAGGGGTCCAGGTATAAAAGAAAATGGGCTCTCCGGATTTGTAAGCGCCGATGGCAGATGCCATACCTGCTTCATACGATGCTTTGACGGGATTAATGTCATCTTCAAGATCATAAACTTTCAAATGGTGGGCAATTATTTTTTCGCATCCCCAGCCCGGAGGGCAGGCGGTGAGATCCGCTTTGCCGTCATGGTTTTTATCAAAGGCCTTTTTAACTTCTTTACGTTTAAAGTCATCCAAAGATTGGATGTTGTATTTTTCAACGGCATCTTTAGATACCAGATACCCTTGAAGTCCCCCGGCCTGGGCCACGTATCCGACTTTCTCGGCTTTGTCGTCAAAATTTTGGGGGATCTGGTCGTTATGCATGGGAAACCAGCCATTGCACCAGTAGTCTAAATCGCCCAGGGTCAATGCTTTGTAGAAAATCGGGTTTTTCAGGTCTTTGGGTTTGCCTACCTTATACCCTAATTCGGTCAAGGCGCGGCTGACAATTGCTTCCTGAAAATAGCCTGTGTTCCAGGTCGCCCGTGCAGGTTTAACAGTGACGCCTTTCCCGGGTTTGTCCGAAGAGGCAAAGGCCGGTGTGACCATGATCATGGAAACCGCGACCAGGAATAGACAGATGTTTTTTGCAATATTCATAATTTCTCCTTTATTTTTGTTAAATCTATCATTAGAGAGTGATCAGCCCGAAATATGCCTCCACCCCTTAATTTGTAATTTTGTCTTAACCAAGGGGGCGGGCTTGTACACAAAGGCGCCCAGATGCAAGGCGCGGAAAAATTTGCAACCGGAGCAACCTTATGGTTGTGAGGATTGCAACTTTTTTTGCAACGCCGCAGGTGGGTGCCTTTGTGTACAAGCATTAATTTTTACCGGCCATGGACTGGGTTATCCTGTCCAATAACACCGCCACCAGAACAATACTTAAACCCGCCATCACGGCAAGGCCGATATCCAGCGTGTTCAGTCCCTGGATGACGGGAGATCCCAAACCGCCGGCACCGATCAATGCGGCAATGACCACCATGGCAAGGGCCATCATAATGGTCTGGTTCAGCCCCGCCAGTATGGTGGGCATGGCCAGGGGAATCTGAACCTTGAACAATACCTGTTTACGGGTGGCGCCAAAGGCGGTGGCCGCTTCCACCAGTTCCGGATGCACCCCGCGGATACCAAGGCTTGTCAGTCGGATGATGGGGGGCATGGCAAAAATAATGGTGGCAAGCACGCCGGCCACATTCCCCACGGAAAAGAGCATGACAATGGGAACCAGGTATACAAATGACGGGGTGGTCTGCATGGCATCTAAAAAGGGTCTGATAATGGTTTCCACCTGGTCGCTGCGCCCGGCGGCAATACCGACCGGAACCCCGACAATGGCGGAAAACAAAACCGAGGCCAGAACCATGGCCAGGGTGGTCATGGTGTCTGACCAGAATCCGATCAGGCCGATAAACACCATTGCCGCAGTACTGAAAACAGCCAGGCCCCATCCGGAAAAGCGCCATGCACAGAAAGCAAGCACACCTATAACGATAATGGGCGGCACAGCGTTAAGGCCAATGTCGAAACCGGTTAGAATCTGTTCCACCGGCCATTTTATAATTTGAAATATATCACGGTAATTATTGACCAGCCAGTCCACAAACGCGGTGATCCAAATATCTATGGGGAGTACTTTTTCATCAAACATAATTAGTTTTCCTGTTCAAGAGCGGTTTGGAGGGGTTAGGCCGGTTCGTCACATTCGTTTCTCGATCCGTTATGCCCGTTAATTTCTGATTTGTGAAGGGTTTTCAGGAACCTGTTTTTTGAAACCACGCCTTTAAATACATTGTCGTTATCAAGTACCGGGATGGGAAAGGCCTTGGACGCCACTTCAGGCAGAATATCCTGCATGTTGTCGTGAATATTGGCCGGATTGACTTCCGGCAGATAGCAGATGTCAAGAGACTCTTTAGACCGGCCTTTTTCCACTGCAGCCTGAAGGGTGTCAAGGGATATGATTCCCAAAAACTGACGTTTGGCATTCAGCACATATCCGTGGTTAAAGTCCCTGGCATTTAACAGCTCCAGAGAGCTTCGGATGTCGCCTTTTTTGGTTTTGATAATTGTCGGGTGATTGGTGTTGACAATTTCCCCGGCTGAAATGACATTGGTGGGGTCCACGCCCCTGAAAAAGGCCCGGACATAATCATCGGCCGGGTTCTGGAGAATCTCTTCGGGGGTGCCGACCTGGACAACACGCCCCCCTTCCATGATGGCGATGCGGTCTCCGATGCGAAGGGCTTCATCCAGGTCATGGGAGATAAAAACAATGGTCCTGGCGCTGTCTTCCTGGAGCTTGATCAGTTCATCCTGCATCTCGGTACGGATCAGCGGATCAAGGGCGGAAAACGCTTCGTCCATCAGCATGATATCCGGATCTGCAGCCAATGCTCTGGCCAGGCCGACGCGCTGCTGCATGCCCCCGGAAAGTTGTCTGGGATGCTGGTCTTCCCAGCCTTCCAGGCCCACCTGGCTCAACGCTTCTTTCGCCCGCCGGTTCCGTACGGATTTGGGGTCTCCTGCCAGTTCGAGGCCGAAGGCGGCATTCTCCAGAACCGTGAGATGGGGCATCAGGGCAAAGGATTGAAACACCATGCTCATATGCTTTAATCTGAATTCCACAAGGTTCTTATTTCCCATGGCCGTAATGTTTTGGCCGTTAATGTGGATTTCTCCGGCCGATGGTTCAATCAATCGGTTGAACATCCTGACCAAGGTGGATTTGCCTGATCCGGACAAGCCCATGACCACAAATATTTCTCCGCGTTTGATCGTAAAATCGGCATTGTTTACCCCCACGGTCATCCCTGTTTTTTCAAGGACTTCGTCTTTGGTAAAACCCTGATCAATAAGAGATATCGCCTTTTTGGGATCCGGGCCGAATATCTTAAAAATATTCTTAACAATGATTTGGTTCATAAATAATTCTTCTTTCTGGGCTAAAGTGCTCACGCTTTATTTCGTGTCCGGCCGAAAACCGCAAATTTTGCCGATTACGGCGTTGGCCCGACAGTTGAGTCCTCGGAATACACATTGAATTCCGGAGATTTGAATTTCAGACCGCCTTGTACTCAACAAAATTTCCAGGGTTTCGTTCAGACACGGATTAAGTGTCTAAATTTATTTGTGTTATATATATTGTATTCAATGTATTTTGTCAAATATTGAATCGGGTATGTTATTGTAAGTATTTAAATTTATATATTTATTTTATAGAATGAGTGGTTTTAATGAAGGTTTAATATTAAGTGTACTTTGATTTATAAGGTGTTGTTCGGGTTTAAAGAAATGGTCGTATAGATAACTATATCCATAAAAATATGATCAAGTACGCTATATATACGGTAAAAGCATTGAATTTGCCGATTGGCAGTGGAGCTATTGAAAGTTCGATCCGAAGAGTTGTTAATTTGAGACTCAAGGGCCCTTGCATTTTTTGGTATAAAGAAAATGCAGAGAAGATGCTCATGCTTCGTTCATACTGCAAATCAGGACGATGGAACGGTTTGAGACAAATGGCGAATTCACATATCTCATTGTCGGCTGCATAACCGGGAAAATGGGAATGCGCCCAAAGTCAACCGCCTTGGCTGTATTTTTAAAATCTTCAATGCATGCAACCTTCTGCCGTTCATCCATGTTCCTTTTTTTTGTTTGTAACAGTTTATATTTTTTGGTATAAAATTTTTTATTAATTTCTTTTTTTCACGATCTAATCTGTTTTGACTTTGACGCGTATTCTAAGAGTGTAACTAGAAAATCAATGTATTTGGATGATTCATCCTTGATCTTTCCCTGATCACCAATGGGAGAGGAAATAATACCGGCTTACATCGCGCCGGGTGTATTCAAATTTTACAGATTCAGCATAGGATGGTGATTAATGCCTTCACGTCTTTCCCCAATGCGCCGGCGCCGTGTTTTTATAATGTGTTTTGTTTTGTCAAGTCTTGTGTTATTGGGTGGTGGAATTGCCATCCCATACGTATATGAATCACAAACCATGTTCTACAAATTCGGCGTGGAAAGGGCCATGCTCAGAGCGGGTAAAATATGCGGTATTCTTGCCGCCTTGCTGCTGCTTTTGCAACTGCTTCTGACCAGCAGGCTTAAGATCATCAACCGATTTTTTGCCCTGGATTCCATGGCGATCCAGCATAAATATAACGGCATGGCCGTTGTGGGACTGCTTACTGCCCATGCATTTTTAATCCTCGTACCGGAAGGGCTGGATAATCTGCCCATCGGTTCGGAGTTCTGGCCGGAGATGGTTGGTGCCGCCCTCTATTTTTTCATGTTGGGGCTTACCCTTGTCTCCTTGTTCAGAGACCGGATGGGCATGCCGCATCACATCTGGCTTTACCTTCACAAGATCGGTGGCTTTATCACGGTGATTTTTGTTATTGCCCATGTTCGTTTTGTCAGCGAATCTTTTGAAACCGGTCCTCCTGAATTCGCCATTTATGGTCTGTCAGCGCTGTTTCTGATGTTTGGGGTGCGAAGGCTTGTATTGTTTTTGTTCCCACCATGGCATTTTGAAGTGATATCAAATGAAGCACTCAACCCGACAATCCAACATATGACCCTGGCTAAAGCCACCGGCCGTCCCTTTGATTTTTTACCCGGCCAATTCGCATTTCTGCGGCTGGCCCATCCGCAGACCGGTGTCCAAGCCCATCCGTTTTCATTGAGTTCATCACCGGATTCAAGTGGGAAGATCACCTTCAGCATAAGAAGCAGCGGCGACTGGACAGGTAAAATCGGCCGCATTCCGGCAGGCACCAAAGCCTATGTGGACGGCCCCTATGGGCAGTTCACTCACGTGCATGCCCATACTGCACCGGCAATTATTTTGATTGCCGGCGGTATCGGTATCACCCCCATGCTGAGTATGCTTCAATACATGGCACAAAACAATGAACAGCGTCCGGTTCACCTGATCTGGTCCTGCCGAAATCTTCAAGATGTGGTTTTTCAGGAGGCATTGGACAAAACCGCCCGGAAGCTGCCCCGGGGTAAGATCAGCTATCATCTCACAGGCGGGCCGAACGGCAAGGGGCATTTAGCTGGGACGCACCTTGATGCCCTGCTTGGCGAATATCCGAGAAACAGCGCAATTTTTCTTTGCGGTCCACCGTTTATGACGTCCGCCATTCGTGGACATCTGACAGCGGTAGGCTTTTTTAAAAGAAATATTCATTATGAATTTTTTACACTTTAAGGAGAAAAGCAATGAAATCACTATTTACGTTTATTCTTGTACTATTTTGTCTGCTCATCACGGCACCGCTCTTTGCAGCCCAAGCCTGGAAGGTGGATACCGCGCATTCCGGGATCCATTTTAGCGTGAACCATATTTTTGTGCCGGCAAAAGGGTTTTTTAATAAATATGAAGCCGACATCCGGTTTGATCCGCAGGATCTTGCATCCAGCTCTTTTTCCATGGAAATTGCGGTTAAATCAATTTTTACCAATGATGCAAAACGGGATAAGCATCTTTTGTCAAAGGATTTTTTCAATGCAAGGGATTATCCGAAGATTACATTCAAGTCAAGCAGCATGGAAAAGGTATCTGATTCCCGGTATAACCTGAAAGGCATGATGACCATGAAAGGGGTGAGCAAAGAGATTACCATACCCGTAACCTTTCACGGCGTAAAAGATCATCCTTCGGTAAAAGGAACCCGGGTTGCCGGGCTGTCGGGGAAATTCACTATTGACCGTCTTGCATACAATGTCGGCGATGGAAGATTTGCGGACCTTGGCGTTGTCGGCAAAGACGTTGATGTTGAGCTGGAGATGATGCTTCTGAAATAGTGCCCGGCCGAAAACCGTAAGTTTTGCCGATTACGGCGTTGCTATGAAAATTTAATACTTGAAATACGCCTTGTATTCCGAAGGTTCTAATTTCAGTCCGCCATGGCAGTGATGCCGATTATTAAAGTTGACACATGGGTTATGCCCTGATAGATTTGCTTAAAAAACGAAATAATATTCCCAGGCTCTTTTTCAACGTATATTTACCTTGTTGACGTTTCGTTTCTATGTTCATTTTTTTCATGGATCCTTGCCCCAGGAGGGATTTTCTTTTTTAAATCAAACAAGGAGGACGTCGTGAATACAGACAATTTAAAGAAAATTTTAGCTGGTCTGTGCATTGCAGGCCTGGTATCCGGAACCACCATTTCCGTAAGCGGCTGCACGGCAAAAAGCGCTTGCAGCGGGTCAAATCCCAAAGCTGACAGCGCCAAAAGCGGGTGTGGCGCAAGTTCATGTTCAGGCACGCAAAGCGGATGCAGCGGAGCAAGTTCCTGTTCAGGCGATAAAACAGATAAGCATCCCAAAAGCGGTTGCAGTTAAGATAACGGCCATGGGCCGTTCTGATTATTAATCCAAATCGACTTTCAACACAGGTCGAACATTCCGGGTTTGTGCAAAGACGATCAAATAACCACATGAAGTTGTCCCTTATAACCCGGAGAGAAAAGGATGCAATCTCGTCATCAATTTGAACTCATTTAATCCAATAAATTATCATACCGTTTTTCCCAATTGCCGCAGGATCCTTGGTGATTCAACCTGGGGAAGGATCCTGAAGGCATTGGACAAAGATTTTGATCCTGCCTTTTTGGGCGAAAAACTCTCTTCATTCAAGCGTTCAATGCATCTGCCGGGGTTTATTGACGATCTGGCCCGTATCGAATGGACCATGCACGGGATCAGTCAGATTAATGATCCCCTTGAGCCCGGTATTGACGGTTTAAGTCTAAATCCCCGGCTGACGCTTTTACCAGTTTCTTACGGGCATCTTGCCGGACTTGTGAATACAAAAGAGAATCCGGAAGAAAACCCGCCGATCCCGGTGTCGGACACTGTACATGTCATGGTTTGGCGCCATCCTCAAACAGGAGAGATCCATGTCCGTGAGGCAGATGATGCCGACCTGCTGGCCCTTAAAATCGCTTCGGAAAAAATAGATTTCCACGATGCTGCTGCCCAGGGAGGCGTGACTGTCGGGATCATTGACACAGTGCTTAATCAGGCCGCATCCCAAGGGC
>JAKSBO010000572.1 GCA_022361095.1 Desulfobacterales bacterium
AGCCCAAACCGTTTGAACAGCCGGGCGCCCTCATCCAGAAGCATGGGAAAATCAATATGAAATCCCTGGACCACCTCTTTGATCAGTTCTGCGTTTTCAGGGTCCGTACAGATCCCGGCCACCATCACCCGGCCCGGGGCAAACCGAGCGGGTAATTTTTTTATTTCAATCAGCTCCTGTTTGCAGTGGGTGCACCAGGTGGCCCAGAATACCAGGACCATCACATGCCCCTTTTGCCGGTTGGCATAAAACCGGGTATGATCAATGGTTTGAAGCCTGAATCCGGGCAGGGTGTCCCCCGCGGTCAAAGGCGTATTCCCGCCACATCCGGCAGCAAAAAGAGAAAACATAATACCGGCCAGAAGAAAAACCCAACGGCCACGGTTCATCGTTCTGTCTTTACACACCCGGTGATCCATGATGGGGATACCGCTTATTCCATTTCCCGGTCTTTTGCACAGGGATCTTGTTTTTTAAACTTTTTGCGCAGATGTTTATCAAACGTATTAAGCAGCATTAAAACCGTCACCGTCACCCCTCCCGAAGCCATGGTAAAGGCCAGGAATGACGATATCTGGGATCCCACAGAGCTGGAATTGGGATTATACCCCTGTTTAACGGCAAGCAGTTTTCCCCGGGCAGGGGCATGGCCGGCAGATCCGTCCGGGGCATGCTTATCTCGATTCAGCGGGCCTGGATCAAATTTTTCCCGGCCGAGCCGGTCACAACGTGTCACAACTATCTCTTCCTTACATGTGGATAACAATTAAATAGTGTTCATATACAATGTATACGGCCAGGTACCCTGCACTGATAAATACCGCCAGCCCTGCCGTGAGGCCGGCCAGGCCCCGCACGATAGCGGCACCCGAACCAGGCGTTTTGATTTTGGCCGTCAATACGCCCCCGGCAGCCCCGCCCCACACCGCAGCCAGGGAAAAGCCAAAAACCAGTTCAACCATCTGCAGGGTAGAGATAAATTGTTCATGGATCACCCAGGCCCCCAGGAAATTGACCCCGAAAATAACGGGGAACGCCCAGGCGGCCCGGCGGACGGCCCCGGGATAGACCCCTTTGGGGGGCATCAGCACAATGAACAGCGGGGCCAGGCAGACCAAGGCAAAGGTTGCCATACCCATGGTGTCCCGCCGGATATTTCGTTTGCTTCGCTGGATTTTGGCCGCAATGGCTTGGGACATGCCTGTGTGCCGTGCCAGGGCCTTTTCATAGGCTTTTATTGCCGGGTCATAGATCCCTGCATCATAATAGGTATCACCGATATCAAGGCCTGCCGTGGCCGCTTCTGCGCTGTTCGGGTAATGTTTGCTTAGGCGTTCGAAAGCCGCCACGGCCAGGTTTGTATCAATATCCCGATACGCCATGCCCAGCCAGTGCAAAATGGACGGGGCCACCACAGCCGCCGGGTATTGATCCACAATGGCCCTGGCCTGTTCAAGGTATTGGACAACGGCCTCTTTTGTTGAACCGGTGCCGGCCATTTGTGTGGTTTTGATTTTTTCAAACCGTGCCAGGGGCTCATAGTCAAAATCCGATCTGTGTTGTAAAAATTTAACCCGCTGCCGGGCCAAAGGCGTCAAACCGCTGTTCGGCTCTTTTTTGATCAGGCGTTGATACCAGTGAATGGCAGAGGGGTAGTCAAACAGCTTTTCATCATAGAGCCTTGCCGTGGCAAAATAGGCGTCATCAATCTGGAAATGGCCGGCATCGTGGTTTTGAATAAAGGTTTTATAGGCTTTAATGGCTGTATCATAGGCGCCCTGGTCTGCCAGTTTCCTGCAGTCGTCACAGGAGATCCGGCCTTCAAGGGGGGGCGCTTTGAGTTCAATTTTTTTATGGGTATCCAGAAAGACGGCATTTGCCTGGTACCGGCCCACATCAATACGGACACCGGGCATCTGCTGGGTGCCCATGGGAAGGCCGACATAAGCGATGTTTTCCATGGTTTTGTGCCAGGTTTCCGCACTTTTCACCAGCACAAACATCACGGGCCGGCTTGTATGATGCCGGTTGTGGCGGACAAGGGCGTTGTGCAAAGGGGATTGGGGCACAAGCGCTGTCTTTGCATCAACACCGGCCATACCCCGGGCCAGAAGCAGCCCCTGGAGGCCTGGTTTGTTAAATTCCGGCAAAGGCCGGCGGTCAAAATCAGGGGCATTGGAAATCCACAAATGCAGTTCCCCCCAGTCCAGGCACCAAAGATCAGGCTGGGGCCGTTTGCCCCCGCCCCGGAGTTTGGTTTTAGGACCGAAATGATCAAATATCGGCACATAGGGCCGGACCAGGTGGAAGGGATCAATGCCCTTTTCCGGAACAGGCCCCGCGTCAATGATAAAATCCGGTACCTCATTCATCACCATGGCCCGGATCATTTCAGGGTCACCTTTGGCGCCCATGATAAATGAAAAAGGGGTGTTGGCTTCAGGCCGGGTCTGGAACTGGTAACGCTTTTCCGGGTTGTCTATCCAGTAGGTATATCGTGTCCCCGGTTTCAGATTGGTGAGTACCACCTGGTGGTGAAAGGATTTGGACAAGGTCTCTTTAACGGCTTTGGCCGTATTGCCGCCGGCAGCCGTGCGATAAAATACCTCGCCCTGGAAAGCGTCACCCGTGGTCCAGGCAATGGTGGCCTGCCGCCGTTCCACCCGGATTACCTCAATGTCCCGGGCTGTGATCTCGTTTGCCTGTTTTTTACAGCCTGTTGCTGCAAAGGCTAAAAACAGGGAAAACAGGACGAAGCCCGCCAGGTGAAAAAATTTGTGCCATGAACCGGCACAGGGGCTGTCATGATAAATCCGGGCGGCAGCGCCGCCGTTTTCAGGGTTGATATTCACCGGTACTTTAATCTAATCCTTTAATATTTTGTTTAGACACCAGAATTCTATATCCCAATCAAGTTAGCATTGAATTAGTTCCCGTATAAAAACAGCCTCTTTTGCCGGTTACTTTGTTGGATGGAAAATTTAAGCCTCAAGATATTTAATGTATTCAATGTGTTAAAATTTATATCTGCTTTGAACCCGAACAAAATAGACCGTTTTTCTACAGAAACGAATCAGGCGCGGGAGCAGGGCAGGGGGCAGCGAAATCAGGATACTTCTTGCCATCCATGTGGCAAGAAGGATATTCTTGACTAACGGCCATGGGCCGGCCTGGTTTATCAACACCCAGGCTTTCTTATAACAGCCACGGGCTGACCTGACATATCAGCGGCCAGGCACAGCCCACAACAAAATTTGAAAGATCTTGGTAACTTACCCAGACTTTCTTATAAAAAATTTTTTAAAAACAATAAGATAAAAATTATGAAACAGAGTGTGTTGGGTCTGATCGTTCTATTTTCTTTGCTTCTGCCTTCCGGGGCCCTGGCTATGCATCCGGGCGTGGGGCCGGGGTCCGCGAAAACATCCGGCGGGATATCTATGAGTTTCCACCTTTCCGTCGAGTATTTGCACGGTGAGTCCAATGAATATGTATACGATTCGGCCACGGGGCAAAAAATCAGTCAGTTGGACTGGGATCTGAAAAATATTGTCCTGGTCGGCGGGGTTTTCAATATTTACTTAGCAGATCATATCCAAATGAACTTCGGCGCTTGGACCGCTGCCAATGATGGAGACGGTCAAATGATTGACAGGGATTGGAATACCGGAAATACAGCCTGGTCCCATTGGTCGTTAAGCTCGGCCATGCTGGACAAGGGATATGTTTTTGATATAAATCTTTCTTTTCCTTTTAAATTTAAAAACGGATTTATCCTAAGCCCTATGATCGGTTTCAAATTTGATAACTGGAAGTGGTCTGACCGGGGAGGCCAATACATCTATTCAAGCGACGGGGGGTGGCGTGATGTGATCGGCGTATTCGAGGACGAAACAGGCATCCGTTATGAACAAAAATACTATGCGCCGTATCTGGGCGTAAATTTGGGGTATACCCAAAAAAAGTTTTTCGTGAACCTCTATCTCAAAGGAAGCCTCTGGGCCTGGTCTGAGGGCAAAGATCAACATCTGCAAAGAGATTTGGAATTCGAAGATGAAATCGATGGCCAGTCTTATGTTGGGGCCGGCTTTGAGGCCGGTTATGTCTTTACCGAAAAATTTTACATGATGGCCGGATATGATTATCAGCGATTTTTTGAAACGACGGGAGACTCAAAAATTATTGACCTCACTGATAATAGTGTGGGGTACAGTTTAAATGGCGCAGGGACAGGCCATCACGCTTGGGCAATAAGCCTTTCTTTGGGATACCGGTTTTAAAAAGAATGTACATTGGCTTTTGCCTGCACTTCTTTCAGGCCGGAAATATAGAAAAGCTGAAGCGATCCTTAATGGCCTTTCCGGGATTCGATGAAAGACGGCCAGGCAGGACTATCAGATCAAATCAACGCAAGAGAGTTTGTTTCAAATTCTGAGGAAGTATAGACAGAATGCTTGCCTTGTTCAGGATTTATCCGGAGGCAGGATTATGTTCTATTAAATTGACTATACCCTTTATGTTTTATATAGGTATGATTTACCGAAATAGAGAGGAAGCAATGGATCAGAAAGAAGAGACGGCAGTAAGGAAATCTTTAAAAAAAGACATCTGGATTATGAGCAGTATTATAGGCACAAGTGTCACTTTTTTTTGGGCCTTACTCAGTTCTCCCATAAAGATTGAGAATTCTTATGCCCTCTTACTTTCCGCTATCTTTTTTGCCATTGCATTGCCCGTTTGCGTCACTATTTTAAGTATTTGCGTTGCAGTTGATTGGGATTTAGAAAAAAGTCCTTTAATACCGTTATATAACAGTAAATTTTATAATTATGTTTCAATCGTCCCAATTCCATTAACCTGTTTGGGCCTGATTTTTTTACTTTTTCATCTTTCATTTATCGTGGGGTTAATTTTTCTTATCACGAGCGCCTTAGTCTATTGGGCTTTTAAAAAAGCCAACACAATCGCTAACACGTAGAGTCAATTTAATATATTATTATCCTCCCTTAAAAGAATAGAGAAGGGGCACAAGATATTGTGCCCCGCATCACTCCCCGAAAAGCGAGCTTTTATAGATTGCTCCCTTTTCAAAACTACATATACCAAACAAGGGCCGACTTGGTTATTCAACCAAGCATCAGCCCACAACAAATATTGATAGTCCGGTTTCCGGCATCGAACCGGGTAAAGTGGATTACCGGGGAAGATATTTCTTGTTGACGACGGGCGGTTCACCGGTCAGGAATGGAAAGACAGCAGAAAATACCGTGTAGATTTGTCTTGAACTCAACGCGCGAAGCGGTTAATTTAATTTTTCAGAAGAAGTGACGCCACCCGGAAATCAATATATTGCAAATGGAGATAGCACTATGAAAATCTTGATTGCAGAAGATGAATCCATACATCAGGCAATTGCCAGCAAACTAATGAACCATTGGGGATTTGATTTTGACTTGGCCTCAAACGGGCTGGAAGCGATTGAAAAGGCAAAGGCGCGGGACGGGCAATACGACCTTTGCTTGATGGATATTGATATGCCCTTCATGAACGGCTTGGAGGCGACAGCCATTATCCGGAAAGAATTAAAATACTTCCCGATTATGGCGCTGACCGGTAATCATCTGTTACAGACCGCGGCGCTGGAAAGAGGAATGGATGATTTTTTAGGCAAGCCTTATTCCATTCAGCATCTTCAAAGAAAAATTAATAAATTAACCGTGAAAGCGTTAAAACTATCTTACGCACAAAATAGAGTAGCGCTGCAAAAGGAGACACCCATGAATGCCGATCAGTTAAAAGAATTAATGGAACTCGATAAAAAAGACCTGGCACTGCTCATCATTGAAAGTGGACAACAAAAATTTGTTGTTCACAAAAATATCCAAAATAAAATGAGCCATGTTCTCATCGGTGAAGGAAAAGAACTGTTTGAGTTTCTTGACCGCGGCGACACCCCTGCCAATTGCCATTTATACAAGTGCAACATGCAGACAAACCGGCTCCTTCTCACACAGGAACAGTTTGAAGAGCGGGTGAAGCAGGAAAACAGCGATATTGACACATACGGTTCCATCGCGGACCAACCGTTTCCGGCAGAAAACAAGGAATAAAAAACCTTGGCTATACGCCGACAGGTTTAAAATCGCGGGACACCCAGACAGGCAAGAATAACGAAAGTAGTCAATGCTTCAATTGGCAAATTTCGGTCCGAAATAATAGACAAATTGTGGGGTCGGCTTTTCCTTCAAGATTTTACTGAATAACTCCATATCTCTGCCATCTGAAACATCAGGATTATATCCGGTATCCTTTAATTTCCATAGTGACTGAAAAGTTGGGAATAGGATAATCCTTGACTCGTCCAATCAATTTGGTCCGGTTTTTAGTTGACTGTTTAAGTCTTCGGAACTTTTAAATCTATGGTATAGCCAACAAACTTGAATCCAATGGGTAGCAAGATTTCTATGCAACCATGAATGGTTCATTATGCAATTTTGTTTGTACTTTATTTTAATTTTGAAAAAAAACTATCCCAAATTGGCTTTAGAAATTCGACTGTTTTTCTGGAATCAGGAAACATTGAAATCGTGAATTCTTTAAAATCCATTTCGTTTTTATCTAATTTTTTAAAATATAGGAGATCAAACAATGACTCTACATCTTTTTGGTTTGATAGCAAAATTTCAAATTCATTAATGTTAATTATTTGAAAAGAAAGATCATTAATTTCATCTGCCATAAGTGATTTAACTATAGAATTGGCATTGTAAAGGGGGTCGTTAATAACGATTAATTTAACGAAATTTTTAACCCTATTGAATCGTTTCAATTCTTCGTATTGTTTAGACTCTATATCTGCCTCTGACACTTCAAGCTGTTTAGCTCCTGGGATAATCGTTTTCCTTAGGTCATCTTTAATTCTTTCTATAGATGGATCACTCTTAGATTTCAGATAAATTGACGATTGTTTAACTTCTATCATTATGAGTTTGTCATCTTTCATAACAAACCAATCAATTGAATCTTGAAATTGGTGTTTCCCTTTTTTATACCTTATCTCAGGTATAACGCTCCAAGTTTTAAAATAGTAATTCAATAATTCTCCGACATATTCTTGAAAAACAGCGCCAAATAGTTCTTTAAAGTTATTGTTTTTACCTCCCTTATTGAATCGCTCTGCCAGCAAAAAATATAGGCCACATGTTACTTTATCATGTACATGATGGGGAGATGCAATCATGAAAACATCGTTTTTATTCTTAACTGGTTTGGTTTTTGTCGCAATTACCGGATGAATTACAAATGGAGTTAACGTTTTTTTGTGTTTGATTATTTCGCTATATGTGCCACTGCACCATTTTACAAATTTTTTATGCGAATCTACCGTTAAATTAAATCCTGTATGATCATTTATTTTATCAATGGTTGCTTGGTCATAGAGCCAGAAATGGCCTTCTTTATTCCCTACAAGTGCATATGAATATAGGAGTGCATTCTCATAGGATATACCTATTTCAGATTTGATTTCAGATAAAATATCAATTTTTTTTGTACAATCTAATCGGTACCATAGCTCAGTTAAGATATAATAATATCTTGTGAAATTGTTGAAACTCGCCTCTTGAAAAACAAATTGTCGATATGCGATTTTTGTTAGGATTTCTGGACTGTTGTTTAAATGTGATTTGGTAAATTTCGAATCAAAACGTTTGTAGCACATTTTAAGAGCTAATTGAATTTCTTGATCATTCATACCTTTTTGTTTTTTATCATCACAATATTTTATTACCCCATAGGTGAGATCTAATAAAATATCTTCTTGAAGAGGAACATTGCCAAAAAATTGAGGTTTTGCATTTCCGTGAAATAGTCGGCATGATATTGAACAAATAGCTCGGAGAGTTTCTATACGATTGAAATGAGAAGAAAATTTTCTGAAATCATTTTCTGTACAGTTGATTTTAGGATCATAACAATAAAGCTGTTTGCCCTCGAATGTTCCTTTTATTTCAATTTCATTCATATGAGTAACTTTCGAATAATATTGTTTTTCTGCTGAATCTGTATAAGACTTGAAATGAATTTGATATTTTAGCTTCTTTTTCTCTTTTGGCTGAGTTCTTGCTCGAAATTTAT
>JAKSBO010001033.1 GCA_022361095.1 Desulfobacterales bacterium
GACTACAACACCATTGCATTCATGCTCGATCATTTAGAGATCGGGGCTGCCGGACCCAATACCGCCGTTGGTGATGTCCTGGGCATTTCGCTAAAGCGTTTGGAAGATATACCGGCCAAGTCGAACATCATTATTCTGCTCACCGACGGAAAGAGCAATGCCGGAGAACTCTCCTGGCAGGAGGCTGCCAAGATCGCCGGCCAAAGAGAGATTAAAATCCACACCATTGGCGTAGGCTCAAAGGGCAAGGTCCCTTTTCTGGTGGACGGGCTCTTTGGCAAGCAGTATGTATACCGGCAGGTGGATATGGACTGGGATGCCCTGGATTCAATTGCCAAGCAGACCGGCGGCACTTTTTTTAAGGCCAAGGACACCGACAGCCTTGCATCCATATATAAGATGATCGATTCAATGGAAAAGACAAAGGTCAAAGTGGATAAATGGGTGGATTACAAGGAGCTTTATACCCTGTTTTTGATCCCGGGGCTGCTGCTTTACCTTGCATGTCTGGGCCTTGGCAACACAAGACTTCTGGAACTTCCTTGAAAATTTAAAGGATGCACATATGAAATTTGACCATCCGAATGTTCTGTTTTTTTTGTGGGGGCTTGTGCCCCTGGCAGGATTACTGGTGTACGGTATTTCCCGGCACAAAAAGATCCTTGCCCGGTATGCACAAGCCGCCATGTTTGATCATATCCTGCCCGGATTCTCCTATGGCCCTAAATGGATTAAAGCGGTTTTGGCCGTACTTGCCGCAGGATTTGTCGTGGTGGCACTGGCCGGGCCTTTGGCCGGATACCGCTGGGAAAAAACCACCCAGAAAGGGGTGGATATCATGATCGCCCTGGACTGTTCACGCAGTATGCTGGCCCAGGATGTCTCCCCCACACGGTTGACCCGGGCCAAGCGGGAAATTATTGACCTGACCCGGTTGATGCATTCGGACCGGGCGGGCCTTGCGGCCTTTTCAGGGGCTGCGGTGCTCCAATGTCCGTTAACCCTTGATTATAATGCATTCGGGATTTTTTTGGATGCCCTGGATCCGGATTATCTGCCTGTGGGGGGCACGGATTTGACCGCAGCCCTTGAAACCTGTTACAACGGTTTTGATCCTGAATCCACTGCGGGCAAAGCGGTTATTCTCATCACTGACGGTGAGGATACAGCCGGGGATGAAGCGGCCTTGATCAAAGTGGTGGAAAAATTTGCCAAAGAGAAAATTCGTATTTTCGCCATTGGGGTAGGAGATCCTGCCGGTGCCCCGATTCCGGCCAAAGGTGGCGGGTTTAAAAAAGACAGTTCAGGCAATATCATTTTGTCAAAAGTGGACGAGACCATGCTGAGAAAAATTACTGCCATAACCCAGGGCCGGTATGTAAGGTCCGTGGCCGGGGATATGGATCTTGAGCAGATCTATTCCGGGGATATTCTGGGTACCATGGAGCGAAAAGAGCTGACCCAGGGCCGCAAAAAGGTTTGGGAAAAACGGTTCCAGTGGTTTTTGCTTCCCTGTGTTCTGTTGCTGATAGCTGAATTGGTTTTTCCCCAGAGGTCTGGCGGGAAACGCGGTTTTAAAGGCGGGCGTTCACTGATTTGTCTTGCCCTTGCCATGGGCCTTATGGCTCCGGGAATTGCCCGGGCCGGATTGTGGACCTCTCCGGTGAAACAGGGCGTGCAGGCCTGGGAGAGCAAACAATACCAGCAGGCCAAAAAACATTTTATTGATGCCCAGCTTAAAAACCCGGATGACCCGCGTCTGTATTATAATATCGGTGCGGCTGCCTATGCTGCCGGTGAATATGACCTGGCGGAATCCAACTTTGCCCAGGCGGTGAATGCAAAGGACAGGGCGCTTAAACACAATGCCCTGTATAATCTGGCCAATACCCGTTACCGTAAAAATGCCCTGGATAAGGCCATTGAGGATTATCAGACCCTGCTCAAGGAATTTCCCGATGATACCCAGGCCCAAGAAAATCTTGAATTTGTAAAGAAAAAACTTGAAGCGCAGAAACAGCAGCAGCAAAATAAAAAAAATCAAGATCAGAAAGACCAGGACAAGCAAAGCAAAAATCAAGATAAGGAAAATCAAGACAAGCCCAATAAGGATCAGGGGGATCAAAAGCAAAAGGGGCAAAAAGAGCAGTCCCAAAAGCAGGATCAAAAACAGGGAGAGAAAAACCAGGGGAATAAAGCCGGGCAAAATAATTCTGAAAAAAAAGCACCCCGGCCGGATTCTCCCCAGCCGGCCCAGGGTAAAAAGGATGCGCATCAGGATATGCCGGCGCAAAATTCCCAGGTACAACCTGCCCGGGCAGCACAATCGGGCAAGGATGAAAAAGGACAAAATAATATGCAGCATGCTCAATCTAAAATGCTTGAAAACCGTCTCAACCGCCTGGAAGATAAACCCGGCATGGCCCTGATTCCACAAACCGGAGTACGGAACAATGACAAAGACTGGTAATTTTACAATCATGAATCCGAGGTATTTTCATTGGGCCGGCTGGGCAATGGCAGCCCTGCTTTTTTGTTTGCCCTGCACGTCCTTTGCCTTTATCGCCACAGCAAAGGTGGACCAGACCCGTATCACCCCCCAGGATGTTGTGTCATTGCAAGTGATTGTGGATGGTGGCGAGGCAGATGTGGATACCTCTTCCATAAGCGGATTTCAGGTAAATCCGGCCGGTACCCAGTCCAGCAGAAGCTATATCAACGGAGCATGGAGCCATAAGGTGATATACCGGTATATGCTGATTCCTTTAACGTCCGGTGCCTTGACGATTCCGCCCATCACCTGCGTTCGGGACGGTGAAGCGGCGTTGACCAAAGAGATCAAAATTCTGGTGGAAGAGCGCCCGGCAAGGATTGATGATGACAAAGGTGATTTTTTTGCCGAAGCTTTTCTGAGCAATGATAACATTGTGCCTGGGCAACAGGCTGTGTATACCCTGAAACTCTGTGTGGCCAAGCGTATAAATGGGGCTTCATTTGACGCGCCCGGGTTTAAAGGCCTGACAGCCAAGCAGGTGACGGACTGGTCCAAGTATACCCGGACCATCAACGGACGGGCCTTTATGGTGAATGAGACAACGTATCTGGTCCAGGCGGACACGCCCGGGCAGTTTACCATTTCCCCGGCTGTTTTTGTGGCCCAGGTGCCTGGGCAGCGGACCAGGCAGCGTGATCCCTTTAATTCGATGTTTAATGACTCATTTTTCCGGGACTCTTTTTTTGATACCACACCGGCAAAGCGGGTGCGGGTGGTATCCAATCCTGTGGATTTGACGGTCTCTGATTTGCCTGAATATAACGGCAATCAGCCCTTTTCAGGCCTTGTGGGTAAATTTTCCATATCAAGTGAACTGGACAAAAACACGGTAAAAACAGGCGAATCCGTCACATTGACCGTTATGATCAAAGGGACGGGAAATGTTATGGATGCGGCAATGCCCCCCCTGAATCTGGATACGGCCAAATTCAAGGTATATAAAGATACCCCGGTCCAGGATGTCCAGGTCACTGAGCTTGGATTTGAGGGACATAAACTGTTTAAACAGGCGTTGGTCGCCTCTGTCCCCGGCAAGGCGGTTATCCCGGGCCTTTACCTCGTATTCTTTGATACGGATTCAAAGAGATATAAAACCGTTTCCACAACGCCTTTAACCCTTGATGTCCGGCCAGGCGGTCCTGTGAGTGTTGTGAATAGCGGTCCTGCAGCAAATATGGGTGCAGGAACACCGGCGTCGGCGACGCCCGAGATCAAAAAAACGGAAGTAAAGCTGCAGAACAGGGATATCCTGGATATTAAAGAAGATATTGCAGGTATCCATTCACACCCCAGCCTTTCCATGTCCTGGTTTGCCTTTTTGGTCTGCCTGCCGGCACTTGGGTTTGGGGCGGCAAGCACGGCCATGCGTCTGGGTGCCAGAGAAAAATCCCTAAAGGAACAATACCGTGAAAAGGCATGGGCGTCTTTAAAAAATGCACGTAAAATATCTCCCGATGATCCAGGTTTTTTGCCGGGGCTCTCTTCGGCGCTCACCTATGCCGTTTTAGCCCGGGGGGATAAGGGGGGGGAAAGCCTGACCCGGGATGAGGCCCGGCAGATTCTGGCCCAAAACGGCCGGGACCAGAAGACCGTAAATCAGGTCACCCGGCTGATGGATACCATGGATGCAGCCCGTTTCGGTGGAAAGACCATGGATGAAGAGACCGCGCAAAGCTGTCTTGCCCAGGTGTCATCCCTGATTCGCACGCTTATGATTGTAGGGTGTGTGGGAATATCCCTTTTTGTCTCCAGGGGCATAGGCATGGCTGCCCAAGATACCCGGAATACCGAAAATGTCATTGATGCCACCGTCCCAAAACAAGTTTATCCGGCAAAAGACAAGGCTGGGGTGTTCGTGGATGCGGTGCGTGCTTATAAAACAGGAGACTATGCTGCTGCCGCAGCACAATTTGAGTCCATTGCCAAAACCCGGGTGAATAATCCCGATCTTTTTTATAATGCCGGCAATGCATATTTGAAAGCCAAGGATTTAGGCCGGGCAATCCTTTGGTATGAGCGGGCAAAAAAACTTGCACCGGCAGATCCGGATTTAAAATTTAATCTGGCTTACGCCCAAAGCCTTTTGAGAGATAAAAAAGAATTTAAATTTTCTTTTTCCGACATCCTTTATTTTTGGCAGGGCCTTGTGTCTTTAAAATGGCTTCAATATGCTTCAATTACACTCTCTTTTTGTTTTTTTATCTGGGCAACGGCGCAAAAGCTTCGGGGCAGGCAGATTTTTTCGGGTATCGGCATTTTTATTTGCCTGGTTTTTGCCGGAGCCACCCTGGCTGCCGGCCTTGAATACAATCGGATTAATTCAAACCAAAAGGCTGTTATTTTAAC
>JAKSBO010000662.1 GCA_022361095.1 Desulfobacterales bacterium
ATAAACCGGGATTTTCCCTTGGGCCGCGGCATATTTACAAGCCAAGACAACGTGATACGTATCTGGGTCAATGAAGAAGATCACCTGCGGATCATAGCCCAGTCTCCGGGTGGAGATCTTGCCTATGTTTTTAATCGGTTGGCAGAGATGATCAAGGCATTGGACGAGGCACTTGACTTTGCCTTTGACCGGGAAAAAGGGTTTCTTACCGCCTGTCCCACCAATATCGGCACAGCCATGCGGGCAGGCGTGCATATCCGTCTTGAAAACCTGGAAAAAAAATTACCTTTGCTTGAAACCATTACCAGGGATCACCACCTTCAGATCAGAGGTACGGACGGGGAAAAAACGGCTGTTGAAAAAGCAGTTTTTGACATTTCCAATGCACGCAGGCTAGGTATCAGCGCCAATACCATTATCAAGGATCTTCATAAGGGGATACACGCCATCATCCGGGCTGAAAAAAAATAAAGATCCCGGTCCTTTTCGGGGACCGGGATCCGGAAAGATTAAATGTCGGACAAGCGTTTATTCGCTATCGGCAAAATCCAGCACCTCATCTTTGATGCTTTGCTTGTCACCGGCCAAGTGCCGTTTCTGCTTGTCTTTGAATTTGGTGATCTGAATTCTGATTTTCTCGACCACACTGTCAATGGCTGAATACATGTTGTTCTCTTCAGCCTCACCTTTGGCATGAATTTTCAGTTTATTGCAAATCAACTTGATTTCAGCAATACTGAGTAATTTTTCCTCTGACAGGACAACCTGAGCCTCGGCTGGCGCATCCAGCATTTTATCCAATTTGTTCATTTTTTTTTCGATGTGGGATTTTACAGCATCAGATGAAGGGACATTCTTGAAAGTGACTGAGATGTTCATAGGCTCTCCTTTTTATTGGTGAGATGATGTTTCAAAATAACATAATCCCTGCTGTGACTCAAGAATAGACCACCATATTGCAAAGTAAATTTTCACATCCGCCGCTGAAGTATCTATTTCAAGATTTCGGGTCAGCCCCCTGGGAATTATTTTTCGGATCAACTTTGGGAAACAGATTTTCGAGGTTTAATCCCTTGATTTTTTTCAGACAGTCTGAAAGCGCTTCTTCCTCGGTGCTGCCTGCACCCTGGTGCTTGGATTCTGCAACGATGTTTACAAGATTGGGCACGGCAATATAATCTCCGGCCAGATTTCCCTGGATTTTTTTATGCACATCAATATAGATCATTCTGCCGTTTCGGATCAGATTGTATCGGGTGACCCGGGTTAAAATATCCTTAACATTAAGTTCCATTTGATTTTCTCCTTATTTTAGGGTAGACCTGCCATACTTTAAGACGGTTTTCAAGTTAAATTAAAAACATGGCAGCCGCAGAAAGAAAAAGGCGGCAGGCCGGATTTAAAACAACACAGGCCGGACAGTAAAGGCCGGACAACCAAATTTTAAATTGAAGGAAAGGCCTTCAGCAATGGCACCCTCTTTTTCATTTTTTTCGTTACCTGGGCAAAGCGCCTGGTCCCAAGACCCAAAACCCACACGAAAAACAACCGGGCAGTTGATTGCAGACCGCAGATCCCTGGACCGGGTTTTCATCCGGCCCGACGATGAAAACAGCAAAAAGACCCTGGTTAAATACATGGAGCAGATCCTGTTCGGACTGCACGATTTTCTTAACCGGCATGTGGGGGTCACTGAAGAGATCAGTATCACGGAATTAGCTAAAAACTACATGGACGTTGAAATCAGCGACCATCCCCAGAAAAATCTGGGCCAGGTGATTGAAGATATCATTAAAGACGTTGCCCCGAAAGCGGTTAATGTGGCATCGCCCTATTTCATTGGTCATATGACCTCTGCCCTGCCCTTTTTCATGGTGCATCTCAAAGCCATCACCGCCGCCTTAAACCAGAATCTCATTAAAATGGAAACTTCAAAGGTGCTGGCTGTCATTGAAAGGCAGGTGCTGGCTAAAATCCACCGCCTGATTTTCAAACAAAGCCAGGAATTCTACCGGGCGCATGTCCAGAATACCCGTACGGCCCTGGGTGCATTTACCTCCGGCGGCACCACAGCCAACATGACAGCCATGTGGGTGGCCAGAAACCGCCTGTTTCCCCCCAAAGACGATTTTTCCAGTATTGAAGAAGACGGACTGTTCAAGGCCATGCAGGTTCATCACACGGACCGGGTGGTGATCCTCGTATCCCGGCGGGGACACTACTCTTTGAGAAAGGCAAGCGGGATTCTGGGCTTGGGAAATAAAAACATCATTGCCGTGGATGTTAAACCGGATCATACCATTGATATAGACAAACTCAAACAAACAATCCTGGACCTGAAACAACAGGGGCGGACAAAAATTGCAGCCATCGTGGGGGTTGGCGGTGCAACGGAAACAGGAACCATTGATCCGTTGCCACAGATGGCCGATATCTGCGAACAGGAACGGATTCATTTCCATGTGGATGCAGCATGGGGCGGGCCGATATTGTTGTCCGACACCTATGCCCATCTGCTGTCAGGCATAGAACGGGCGGATTCGGTGACTATTGACGGCCACAAACAATTTTACATGCCCATGGGCGCGGGCATGGTCTATTTTAAAAACGCCCTTGCCCTTGACGCCATTGCCTACCATGCCCGGTACGTCAACCGAAAAGGCTCTGTGGATTTAGGCATCAAAACCCTTGAAGGCTCCAGAGAGGCCGCCTGCCTGATATTGGATGCATCTTTAAAAATCATGGGGTCAAAAGGGTATGCCCTGATGATAGACCATGGCATTGAAACAGCCAGGGCATTTGCAAAAAAAATAGACGAGCGGCCTGAATTTGAGCTTGTGACCCCGCCCGAACTCAATATACTGACCTACCGGCTGGTCCCCCTGGCCTTCCGGCAGAAACTTGTAACGGCCCGGGGAGAAAAGCGCAAACAGCTAAACCAGGAACTTGATGAGATCAATATCCGCATCCAGCGCATCCAGCGTGAAGCAGGCAAGAGTTTTGTCTCCAGAACCCGGCTTAAACTGGTGCCCGAAGATGACTTCATGGTGGTGGTGCTTCGAAGTGTTATTATGAACCCCTATACCACCGAAGCCATTTTGGATGACATTCTGGATGAACAGGAACAGATTTATCATCAATTTTAACCAGGACCCGGTCAGGCGCCCTTAAGTTTTTTTACGGGAAACAAGGACAGACAAAACCGGGGTCACAAACGGGTA
>JAKSBO010000098.1 GCA_022361095.1 Desulfobacterales bacterium
CTAAGGGTGCCTCTAATAATTAGAATTTTGGTTTGAGTTCGAGGCGCAAAAAAATTAACCGGAGGAATATATTAAATATTTCTAGGATTAAAATTTTATTGCAAAGAAGAAATCATAGCCAAAAGGCAATTATTAGAGGTGACCTTACCTAAAAGGAGTCTTATGAAAGTTGATATCGGTCCGGTCACTCGTTTGGAAGGTCATTTGAGTATTCAAACAACTGTTGAGAATAATGTCATTACCGCGGCAAAAAGCGTAGGGGAAATGTTCAGGGGATTTGAAACCTTTTTGCGGGGCAGGGATCCTCTGGACGCACAGCAGATAACCCAGCGAATCTGCGGGGTCTGCCCCTATGCCCACGCCATTGCCTCCTCCTACGCCCAGGAAGATGCCTATCAACTTGATACGCCTTCCAATGGCAGGATAATCCACAATTTAATCCAAGGTGCGAACCACTTATACGATTACCTGCTCCATTTTTATCAGCTTTCAGCGTTGGATTTTGTGGATGTGACTGCGGTTTTGAAATATACGGGTTCGGATGCGGACCTAAACAATCTGAGGGACTGGGTAAAACGTGAGATCGGATCCGGGAGCCCTTTTCCGGCTGCCCCTTTTTTGCCGCGATTGTCCGGCCGTTATCTGTCTGATGTTTCAACAAATGTCCGGGCATTAAAAAATTATGTGGCCTCTTTTGAGATTCAGAAAAAGGCCAACAGGGCCTCGGCGATATTTGGGGGAAAATTTCCCCACGCAACAGCGATTTTTCCCGGCGGATGTACCCAAGGCCCTACGATAGATCTTATTGCATCCTACCAGTCCATGATTTTGGAGGTTCGTGATTTCATACATAAGCAATATATCCCCGATATTTTAGCCGTGGCCGGCGAGTTTCCGGAATATTGGGATATCGGACGCAGCAAGGGAGGATTTTTGTCTTTCGGTATGCTGCCTTTTAGCCCTGGAAAGGAGAGCGGCCGTTTGCTGGCGCCTGGTGTCATTCTCAAGGATCGTGTTGAGAAAGTTGACCTGGAAGCCATACGCGAGGATGTCAAATATTCGAAATATTCATCTGCTTCCGGTAAAAAAGTCAGGGAGTACAGCAAATTGATCCCGGATGTACGAAAAAACGAGGCCTATTCATGGATCAAGGCGCCCCGGTATCATGGAGAAGTGATGGAGGTCGGGCCGTCAGCCAGGATTCTTGTTGACTACCTCCAGGGCAATAACCGTCAGGTCAAGGCATTGGTGGACAAATTCATGGGTTCAGCCGGTATCGGGCCGGTTCAATTGAACTCTGTTCTGGGCAGGCATTTGTGCCGGGCCGTGTCTGCCGTTGTTATTGCCGATTTTCTTTTGGATGAGTCGGAGCGGATTGATCCCAAAGGTCCCCATATGGCAAAATACCATCTTCCCGACACTGCCGAGGGCTTTGGAACAACGGAAGCATCGCGCGGTGCGCTGCTACACTACATTCGGATTAAAAATAAAAAAATAGATCAGTATGAATGTGTTGTGCCTACGACATGGAATTGTTCCCCAAAAGACGATAATGACCAAGCCGGTGCTTTGGAATCCGCCCTTATCGGAACCCGTGTTGAAAATCCCGATGAACAGATTGAGGCAAACAGAATTGTTCATTCGTTTGATCCATGTATCGCGTGTGCAGTCCATTGATTGATGATGCAACAAAAAGAAAACTAACTAATTATGTTCGAGGATGATATCATGATGAACCGGAGAAATTTTTTAAAAATGGCTGCATGTCTCGGCGTCTCTTTTGGGGTATCAGGCCTGCCTTCCCCTGTTGTTGCCGCTTTAAAAAAGATTACACCTGATCGTATCCCCAAACTCATCTACCTGCAGGGACAATCCTGTACAGGATGCTCCATCTCTATGCTCCAGGCAGAGTCTCCAAATGCGGTTACGATGTTGACCAAATATGCTAAACTCTCTTTTCATGCAGACCTCT
Source organism: Desulfobacterales bacterium (assembly GCA_022361095.1). Taxonomy (GTDB): domain Bacteria; phylum Desulfobacterota; class Desulfobacteria; order Desulfobacterales; family Desulfobacteraceae; genus Desulfobacter. The sequence goes on from JAKSBO010000098.1 coordinate 1,973, forward strand.
CCGCCACCTCAGGCAAACAGGCACTGAATCTCATTGAGAACTATATATCGGGCAATGCCGGGGACTATTTTCTTGCCGTTGAAGGCGCTGTGCCCTGGTCACTGCCTGACGCCTGTATCATCGGTCATAAACCGCTGGCAGACTATTTGACCCGGGCCGCCGAAACCATGGCCGGGGCCGTGGCCGTAGGAACCTGCGCCACTTACGGCGGGGTCCCGGCAGCAGAAGGAAATCAGACAGGGGCCATCAGCCTGAAGGAATTTTATAAACGCAGGAAACTGAATCCATTGCTTATTAATATCCCCGGATGCCCGGTACATCCGGACTGGGTATGGAAAACCATTATTCACCTTGTACAGGCCGGTGTACCGGAACTGGCCCATGGCCGGCCCAAGGCATTTTTTAATCGAAAAGTCCATGAACTCTGTCCCAGATATCATGATTTTCAGCAAGAGATTTTTGCCGAAGAATTTGGGCAGAAAGGGTGCCTGTTCAAATTAGGTTGCCTGGGGCCGGACACGTATGCCGACTGTCCGACGCGATGGTGGAACGGGGGCCGGACATGGTGTGTCGATGTAAACGCCCCGTGTATCGGCTGTGCGTCGCCGCTCTTTGCTGCCAAAAAAGAGTTTGCTTTTTATCGTGCTTTTGAAAAATAAAATACCAAAGAATTAAAGGGCCTTTCATGAGCGAGAAAACTTTTTCCCGGATTTCGGTTACTTACAGAATCATATTTGTTGTTGTTTTTGTGTTGCTCATTTCTTTGGTTGCAGCTACCTTGCTTCTCAACCGGTTTGTTGAAAAAGAGTTGCGGCACACCTACAACGATTCAGTACATACGTTATTCAATTCCTTTGAAGACGGCGTCAAGGATTCCCTTGAAAGGGGACAGATGAAAACGTTTCAGAAGTTGCTGTACCGTCAGCAAGAGATCCAAGGCGTTATTGAAGTCAATCTGTATGATGAAGACGGCAGTATAAATATGTCTTCCAACGAACATATACTGCAAACAGCCCTGCCGCCGGGTATCCTTGAGGCCATGAAGCAGGAAAAGGGCGAGATTGTAAAAGAAAATGATACCACATTAACAATCTACTGCCCCCAATGGGTGGTTGCCGATTGTATCCGTTGCCACCCAACCTGGAAAAAAGGCGATGTCGGTGGTGTCTTATCCCTGGCTTACAGCCTTGACGCTGTTAATAAAATGGTTGATCGCCTTAAGTTCTTCTCATCCGTGGGGTCTGCTGCATTGCTGTTTATTACCAGTTGTATCATTTTGTTAATCGTCAGGAAAGTCGTCAGCCGGCCTATAAAAAGCGTTGTTCTGGGTCTAAAGGATATTGCCGAAGGGGAAGGGGATCTGACGGAACGTTTGCCTGTTAAAAGCCATGATGAAGTTGGACGATTGTCAAAATGGTTTAACTTATTTGTGGAAAAGGTTCAGCGTATTGTCATCGGTATTGCCGGAAATTCAAAAGAACTCTATGACTTCTCTTACAGGCTTACAGCTGTTTCCACTGAAATGAATGATGGCGTAAAAGCATTGTCCCAAAAATCGAACTCAGTCGCACAAGCAGCGGAGAAAATGAGCTTGAGCATGGAAAACATGGCAGGTGCCGCCACGGAATCAAGTGACAATATCAATATGGTTTCCTCAGCCGCAGAGGAGATGACGTTGATGATTAACAATATCGGCAAAAATTCCAAGGAGACACGTGCCGGCAGCAGCCAGGCTGTTTCCAGAACCCTTAAGGCCAACGAAAACATTAAGCAATTGGATATTTCCGCCCGTGAAATAGGTGAGGTGCTTGAAATCATAAAGGATATTTCGGAGCAGACAAACCTGCTGGCACTGAATGCGACCATTGAAGCTGCCAGAGCCGGTGAATCCGGAAAAGGATTTTCCGTTGTGGCCAATGAAATTAAAGACCTGGCACGCCGGACATCAGAAGCCACTGAAAAGATAAGCGATAAGATTGACAGTATCCAGAGCTCTACCCAAGATACGGTTGCTGAAATTGAGGAGATATCCGGATCTATTTCCGGCGTTAACCAAATGATTGACACAGTTGTTGAGGTGGTTGAGGAGCAATCGGCGGCCACTAAAGAGATTGCCGCCAACGTAATCCAGGCAACCAAAGGAATTCAGGAGATGACCGATAGCCTTTCACAGGCCGCCCGCATGGCCGGGGATATTGCAAAAGACATATCCGACGTAAATCAGATCGCCAATGAGATGTCAACGGCAAGCGATAATATAAACGGCAGTGCAAAGGAGATGGATCAACTGGCAGGCCAGATTAAATTGGCTGTGGACCAGTTTAAAGTATCGTAACGGTGCCTATTACATGTTGACAACAAA
>JAKSBO010000574.1 GCA_022361095.1 Desulfobacterales bacterium
ACAAAGTTTGAAAGATCTGAGTAACTTACACAGACTTTCTGATAAAAATATATCTGTGTAAAAGGATGGTCTAAAATCGTTTGACCTGAAACACAGCCTGCATATACAATGAATCGCATAAAGATGGAAGCAATTCTAATAATACGACTGACCTTAAAATTTTAACACCGATTTAATCAAGGAAAAATGATGACCACAACGCTGGGAATTTTTTCAATTATTGGCGGTCTTGTGCTTGGTTTGTTTGCCGTGCTGGCTTCCTTTATGGATACAGCCGCGTTTATTTCCACCATGACCATCTCCTCTTTTTTTGAAGAAATTACCGGTTCAATCCTGGACGGAATCTCCAATGATACGGTTTATAACGCCTTCTATTCATTTTTTTATGAGATTCATCTTGCCTGGATTTTGATCGGTTTAGGTATCATTTTGACGGTTATCGGCGCTGTTATCAACAAAGGTTAAGATTCTTTTTTTAAAGTTTTAATGCAAGGTCGGGGTTTAGTCTTGTTAAACATGGTTTGATCCATTATTTTAGATTATTATTTTTAAATTTAGAAATTGTTGGTTGTTTATATATAGGGTTGATGAAAAGTAAGCGAGTAAAAAAGAGAGGAAATAGATGAAAATTCTCATTGGATATAAAGGTACCAATATCGGTCTGGATTTGCTTAAGCTTGCCGCTGAGCATGCAAAGGCATTTAATGCCACGGTGCTGGTGGTCACCTCTATGCTGGAGGGAACGGAAAGGGACCAGAAAAAGATTCTGGAAGCAGAAAGCAATCTGGACCAGGCACAGGTTTTTTTCAAGGATCAGGCAATCGCCTGTGAAAAACATCTTCTGATCCGTGGAATGGAAGCCGGGGAGGATATTGTTGCCTTTGCAAATGAAAAAAATGTGGAAGAAATTATCATAGGCGTAAAAAGCCGTTCAAATGTAGGAAAACTATTGTTCGGCTCCACGGCGCAAACAGTGATTCTTGAGGCGGACTGCCCGGTTGTCAGTGTAAGGTAATCGTCTTCTCATTCTTTGATTTTGGGCAGCAGATGTTGATTGCTGCCCATTATTTTGTCTTATCAAAATTATACAAGAGATTCTGTCATGAAACTTAGATATTTTTCCCATTCCGCTTTTCAAATTACCTGTGATGACGGGGCAAAAATACTGATTGACCCTTTTTTTGATAATAATCCCATATCACCGGTCAAAGCCGAAGAGGTGGCGGCTGACTATATTCTGATCAGCCACGGTCATTGGGACCATCTTGGCGATACCTTGGGCATTGCCCAAAGATGCAATGCGTTATGCATTTGTGAAAACGAACTTGGCACTTACCTGGAATCCAAGGGACTTAACGTCCATAGAATGCACATCGGCGGTGCGTTTGCATTTGATTTCGGCAGGGTAAAGCTGACCCAGGCGCTTCATAGCTCCGTTACTCCGGATAATGTCTGCCACGGCACTCCCACAGGTTTTGTGATTACCATCAACGGCATTACCCTCTATCATACGGGCGACACCGGGCTGTTTTCCGATATGAAGCTTATCGGAGAGCTGAACAATATTCATACCATGATGGTGCCCATCGGCGATAATTTTACCATGGGAATTGAAGATGCAGCCATGGCCTGTGCGTTTGTCAAACCTGTCCAGGCTGTTCCCATGCACTACAATACATTTGAGGTAATCCAGGCTGATCCCCGGGATTTTTGTGCCAAAATCACTGGTGACGGCATTAAATGTCAAATTATGAATTTTGGTGACCAGCTCACCATTTGATCCCAAATGGGGCACCCCGTACTTTTATGGAAATAATAAAACAGTTTAAAGCCTTATCTGATCCCACCCGGCTTCGGCTTTTGTTTATCCTTGAGCATTTTGAACTCAATGTGAATGAAATCGTCTCTGTGGTGAACATGGTGCAGTCCGGGGTGTCCCGGCATTTGAAAATTTTGCTTGAGGCAGGCTTGCTGGTTTCACGTAAAGACGGCAGCTTTATGTACTATACCACGAACAAAAACGGATATAACCGGGAACTTGCGCTCCTTGCCTGCAGACAGCTTGAGACCGATCCCGTCTTTCAGGAAGACCTTGCCCGTACACAGCAATGCATTACATTGAGAAAAAATAAATCCCGGCGGTTTTTTCAGACCGCTGCGCCCCGGTGGGACCGTTTGAAAAAAAAGATCCTCGGCAATTTTAATCCCACCCTTGTGTTTGAACCTCATCTTCAAGAGGCCTCAATTATTGCCGATCTCGGTTGCGGTACCGGTGAGATGCTTGCCGCGCTTCTTGACAGTGGTAAAAGGACGCTCATCGGTGTGGATGTCTCCCCTGAAATGCTTGAACAGGCCAGGCTTAGATTATCGGAAAGTCCGAATTTGGAACTTCGCATCGGAGAGTTGGAACATCTTCCCATGCGGGAGCAGGAGGCTGATGCGGCGCTGATGAGTATGGTGCTGTACCACGTGCCTGAACCTGAAAAGGCAATTCAGGAGGTCTACCGGGTACTTAACCCCGGGGGCTTGTTTCTCCTGGTGGATTTTTTAAAACATAACCAGGAACAGATCAAAGACATTATCGGCGGGGTTTGGCTGGGGTTTTCCCGCCGGCAGATCTCGGGGTGGATGGATAGGGCCGGTTTTCGTCTGAAGCATGTTGAATCCTATCCGGTTGAAAAAACATTGACCTTAAATTTTTATCTAGCACAGAAATAATGGAGAAAAAGATGATTTATCCTGTTATTTTGGCCGGCGGTTCCGGAACCCGTCTGTGGCCGATGTCCAGGTCTTTGTATCCCAAGCAGCTCATTAATTTGTACAACGCGCATACCATGCTGCAAAACACCCTTTTACGGTTATCAGGCCTTGGTGGCCTCGGTGCGCCGGTGGTGATATGCAATGAGAACCACAGATTTATGACCGCAGAGCAGATCCGTTTGATTGATATCAACGATTTTAAGATCATTCTTGAACCGGTTGCCAGGAATACGGCACCGGCCATTGCCTTGGCCGCTTTGGTCCTTGATGATATTCCTGATTCCGGGCATCAGGATGATCCTGTAATGCTGGTACTGCCTGCAGATCATGAAATCAAAAATATTGAAGCCTTTCATAAAATCATTAAATCGGGTGAAGAACTGGCCCGGCAGGGCAAACTGGTCACCTTCGGCATCGTACCCTCCGCACCGGAAACCGGCTACGGGTATATCAGGAAAGGAGATCAAGTTGAGCATTCGAATCCGGCTTACATGATTGACCGGTTTGTGGAAAAACCTGATTATGCGACAGCGGTATCCTATCTTGAATCGGGCGATTTCTGCTGGAATTCAGGCATGTTTATGTTTAAGGCCTCTGCCGTTATTTCCGAGCTTGGGGCCTTTGTTCCGGACATGCTTGAAAAGAGCCGTGCAGCGATAACGCAAGGAAAGATGGATTTAGATTTTTTCAGGGTGGATAAAGCAGAGTTTGAAGCGATTGCCGAGGATTCCATTGACTACGCCGTGATGGAGAAAACAGCCAAAGGCGTTGTCATTCCCCTTGATGCCGGATGGAATGACCTGGGCTCTTTTGACGCCTTGTGGCAGACCGGCGGCAAGGACGAATGCAATAATGTGACTAGTGGAGATGTGCTGGTACACAATGTCACGGATACGTACATTCATTCCGACAGCCGTCTTGTGGCCGCCGTGGGCCTTGAAAAATTTGTGATTGTGGACACCAAGGATGCGGTGCTGGTGGCCCCCAGGGATCAGGTTCAGGATGTCAAGAAAATCGTTGCCCAGCTGAAATCCCACGACAGAATGGAAGCGGTTTGCCATGCCAAAGTGTACCGGCCATGGGGTGATTATGAAACCATAGATATGGCAGACAGATACCAGGTGAAGCGAATCACCGTCAAGCCCGGGGCTAAACTCTCTTTACAGAAACATTATCACCGGGCGGAACACTGGACCGTTGTATCCGGGACAGCCATTGTGACCAAAGGCACCGAAGAGATTCTTTTAAAGGAAGACCAGTCTATTTATATTCCCCTTGGCACCATGCACCGTCTGGAAAATCCGGGGAAAATTCCCCTGGAGCTGATAGAGGTTCAGTCGGGTCCATACCTGGGCGAAGATGATATTGTCAGGTTTGACGATGTATATGGGCGTGAAAAAGAGTCTGTTGATAAATAAATTATTGCAAATTACATAAAAGTATTTGAAATTAGCACTTCGTTTGTACTATTAAGATTGTTTGTCACCTAAATGCAGCAGGCGCTCTTTGGGCGGATATGCAAGGCTTCGGGTATGTGTATTTAGGTGTAATATCAAAATTTAAAAAAGTAAATAACATGCCGGCCGGCATCATGGAGAAGAGTTGATGAACGACCAGATTACACAAAATATGAAAGGTAAATTCATCATGGCCATCCCCGGCCTTCCGGATCCTAATTTTGCACAGACCGTCACCTGTCTTTGTGAGCATAATGAATCCGGCGCTTTAGGCTTTATTGTCAATAAAGTCCACCCGTTACTCACCGGTCGGGAGCTGTTTGAAGATTTAGGCATTACCTGCAATGACAGTATCGATAAAACAGATATTTTTCTAGGCGGTCCGGTTCAGCCTTCAGGTGTCTTTGTGCTTCACTGCGGCCCGTTTGAGTGGAGCGAAACCCTTAAAATTTGCGATTGGCTGGCGTTGAGCAATTCCCGGGATATCCTGGAAGCCATTGCCCTGGGGCAGGGGCCTGATACCTTTATGATTCTCCTGGGGTGCGCCGGGTGGGGGCCTATGCAGTTAGACAATGAACTTGCCGATTCAGCCTGGCTCACCTGCGATATGTCCAGGGAAATCATGTTTGATACCAAACCGGACCTGAAATATGAAAAAGCCATGATGCTGAT
>JAKSBO010000897.1 GCA_022361095.1 Desulfobacterales bacterium
GCCCGGTCCACGGCGACATCCGTGCCGGCGAAAAAAACGGACAACACAAACATGATCCAGAAAAAACCCTGTGCAGACGTGTTCACAAAAGAGGCCAGAAGATAAAGCATCGTCCCGGACAGCAGCAGAACTATCAGGATGGTTCTGGTTTTTCCGTATGCGTCCATGAAAAAACCGATCACCGGCTTGAAGCTCCAGGCCAGATAGGCTTTTGAAAAATAACTTTGGGTAGCAGCCTCGGTCAGCCCATAGGTAAAATGAAAATGCTTGAAAAATGAATGGTAGGTGATTCCCAGGAACGGGTTTGCCAGCCCCTGGAGAACATATTCCATGGCGAACAGTACCTTGAACGGATTCATCCCCAATATCGTCCCACGTCTCATGATCAGCCTTTCACCTTGCCGGTTTATTGTTGCTCATGACAACCTCTTCAGTACCGCCACAATCTCCAAGACAATAAAGTGCCATCTGCCTTGAATTTTCTTAACAGCGCAGGTCAGCGCATGCATATCTCTTACTCACCCCAGCGGCTCGTCACACCGCTTTGCCCCATGATTACCCTGTTTTGCCAGTCGTTCTCTTACTACCAGACAAACGGAATCAGACGGTATTTGATACGCGTCGTATAATCGCGATAACCCGGCAGGGTCTTTAACAGGGTCTTTTCTTCAATAAAAATCCGCATGATTAGGAAAGCGAAAACAATCGGTGTCAGGAAAAGGCCGGCATAACTTTCCAGCCAGAGGGAAAGACCTGCCAGGTAAGGCACCATCCCCAGGTACAGGGGATGGCGAATGATCTCGTACAACCCGGTATCAGCCAACACCTGTCCTCTGCCGGACTGATCCTTGACAATAGGGGCTGCAAAGGCATTCTGGTATATCGCCACCATACAGATCGCATAGCCGGCAAAAAACAACACGGTACCTAAGATCGACACCCAAAGAGACGGCTTGGGTATCAGATGCAGGCGGAATACATCCACGGCAATGAATACAAGCCACCCCATTATCGACAAGATCATCAGGCGAGTGACAATCTTGTCCGCCAATGGCTGACTTTTTGCCGCAGGTCTCTGCAGTCGGGTCTCAAGACTGGCAGGTGCAAAAAGGGCCAGCGCTATAATGGAGCCCGCCATGACCAGTCCGTAAGCGGTAAGAAACTGAAGGGCCCGGGGCCAATGCCAGGTCCCCGCAGGAACCAAAAGCAGAACGGCAAAAAACGCAATCTGACAAAACCCTCCGAAAAGCCCCTTGATGATCAACATAAGACATTTCCTGAATTATTTGCTTTTATTATCGTAAAGATCCTATCACAGCTGCATAATACCGGCAATACAAAGCGTCAGGACGTCAATCGTGATTTCCCCGAGTCCATGATTTGGGCAGTGAACATTAAAACAACCCCTGTTATCATCTGAATCCTTTTAACGTTCAAGATATAGAGTTTAGGAATTCTTATCATCACTTTTGATAACGGTCGTTGTCATGAATAATTTTCACCCTGCCCACCAGGCCGTTGTCCAGACGGACCTTTATCCCGTGGGGATGAAAAGGCGATTTCGTCAGCAACGCTTTAACAACACCCTTTGTCAGTTTTCCGGTTCGCTGGTCTTTTTTTAATACAATAGAAACGCTGCTACCGGGTGCAATATCCGCCCTTTTCTTTCCGTCAGCCATAGCACTACCTTTTTTTATACGATAAAAACCCCAAAGGAAATCATTCCAACCGTCTGTCAGCATCAACCGCGTTTTGCAGGCTGTATACCGTAATCGGTTCCGCCTTCCCCCGGATTCGAACCTCAGGCATACGGTCAAAATGAAACTCTTGTTTCGCCTTCTCAAACACCCTCGATGATACCAGGATATCTGTTCTAAACTCCTTGTTCAATTCCTGAATCCGGGAAGCCAGGTTGACCGTGTTCCCGATCATCGAATACGCGGTCCGTTGTCTGGTCCCGACATTGGCGGCCAGAACCTGACCGGAGTGGATACCAATACCGTGACTTAAGGTGGAATACCCCTGTTCCATATGGATCTGGTTAAGTCTCCCAAGACTTTCGCGCATATCAAGGGCAGCCTTGAGGGCCGCCTGTTCCGGGTTCCGGATGGGTACGGGCGCACCGAAAACCGCTTCAATCTCATCCCCGATAAACTGGAGAACCATGCCGTTGTTGGCCCTGATGCAGCGGGTCATCTCATTGAGATAGTCGTTGAGAAGATGAATCAGCTCTCTTGGCGGGGTCATCTCCACCAGCGGCGTGAAATTTCGCAGATCGGCAAACATAATGGTGGCCTGCTTAATTTCCCCATCCATGGGAATCTCACCTTTAAGGATCTCATCCCGGATCGCGTCACCCACATACCGGCCAAAGGTGCTTCTGATCATCTCACGCTCCTTTAACCCGGCGGTCATGGCATTCAGTGTTTCTCCGGCGAACCCGAGTTCATCAGTGGTGTAAACCTTAGCCCGGGCAGCAAAATTACCCCGTTTCACCTGCTTGAGTACACGAATGATTTCCTCCACCGGTTTCCTCAAGTTGTGTGCAAGAAGAACCGATAAAAAAATCCCCATAACGATAAAGACCACACTCTCAATAGAAATGGTTTCCTGCATCAGGGTAAGCAGATCCTCCGGTGTGATCTCGCCTAAGGCCTGCATCTCCCTGAAGCGATAGATGGTCAGGTGAATAAAGGTCAGCGGCACAATGGAAACGGCAACAATAAGGGCGCCCAGTTTCACGCGCAGCCCAACAGATCTACCGCCTTTAACACTTGAGAGATCTCCTTTTGGGAAAAATATCGGAACCAGATGATGCTGGGTTATGTGCTCCACCCAGAAAAAGGCCAGTACGATAGTAATCGAACCGCTGGAAATTCCTATGACCAGAGAATTTGGAAGCCCGATCATCTCATAAAAAAATGTTCCTCCGATCCAAGTGAACAGGTTGACAATAACGATGACATACGGCACATTCAGCA
>JAKSBO010001007.1 GCA_022361095.1 Desulfobacterales bacterium
TCATCCGTCTTCTTCGTTGTGTCAATGGGCACATATGTCCAATATGCGCCCATTGACGCGCCTTGAGTACGAACGAAAATGCTAAACCATATTTTGGAATGTTTTATTCCGGTCATGGGCCTAACAATCCATTACTATTAAAGAAACAGTGTGTCTCTCTGCTTTTGACGGTTTGACTATAAAAAAGATGGCTATAAAAATAAAATATCGTTTTCTAACCGTATCCATAAATTTGGTTGATGATGAAGCTGTATTGCATTTTATTATAGATCTGATTTACGATAATGGACATAATTTACTGCAAATGGTGGACAAAATTACAAAACGAAGAGGCATCATAAGGACAGGTTATGGATGTAAGACTATTACGTTTCTTTACTGCCGTATACGAAGAGCGTAACTTCACTGCGGCGTCAAAGCGTTGTTTTGTTTCCCAGCCTTCGATTTCCACATCCATTAAACAGTTGGAAGAAGAGGTCGGAAGCACGCTTTTTACCAGGCATAAAAAAGGCGTTGACCCAACCAAAGAGGCGGACCAGCTCTACCCTATTGCGCTGAGGATGTTGAAAGACCTGCAACGGCTTCCGGAAATATTTCAGAGGGAGGTGAATAAACAGAAATTTATTCTGAGTATCATGCCGGATCTTAATCTTGCCATGATTTCCCATTTGCTTCGGCTGCTGCATGAACGCGTTGGGGGGCTGGAATTTGAACTTGTCGATTTTGACAGTCAGGCCGATGCGACATTAACCTTGGATGCTTATAAGAAAGATGATGAAATCTTCGTTCCGCTTTGGGAAGATGACTATGTGGTTTGTGTGCCGCCGGGGCACCCTTTTGAGGAGAAAGAACAGATCCGGCCTGAAGATCTTCACGGTCTTGATTTCATAGCGTGTCCGCCGTGTGAGGCGCATCAACAGACCATAGGACTATTGTCCTGCTCGGATATGTCTTTGAACATCGTTGCAAGAGGAGAGCATAAATCCCATGTGTTGAACCTTATAAAGGCCGGTATCGGTATGTCTTTTCTTCCAACAGGGTTGGTTGAAGGTGTCGACGGCGTGGTGGTGCGCCCATATTCAGGGCAACGGATGTTCAGGAGGATAGGTTTAGCGTATCCGAGCTCTACTGAAACCAGCGCCGTACTCCAGGCGGTTCTGCCCAAGTGTCAGGAGATAGCAGAAAGACTGCAAGAGCTTCAACAGTAAGGCCTATGTGATAAAATCCTTTTAAATTGCAGTAATTTTAATGTTTTATGGAAAATATGCAATGTGGGGGGTATTACCGACGGTGTCGGCTACTTCAATTATTCCTGCCCGGCACCCAGCCGGTAAAATACAGGAAAAACACCGGTTTCCCCTGCCTCCGAGTCCTTTGCAGGACCAATCCATGGCGTAAACCAAGGATTGGCCCTTTTTTGTTTATGACCTTATTGGCCTTCTGTCTGAATCCTATGAAATCTTTTTTTGCCGGCCCTTAAGAGCACCTCACCTTCTTTAAGATGGCTGGAATCAACAGATAAATCAAAAGCGGTTACCGTCTCTCCATTAATGTATGCCCCCCCTTGTTTTATCAGCCGTCGTGCCTCTCCGCCGGATTTGGCAAGACCGGTACGGAAAAAAAGCTCATAGGCTGGAATTCCCTTTGCAAGCTCATTATGTGATACAAAGGTTGTGGGAAGTTCAATTGCGTTCTTGTTGTTATTTGTCCTGGGAATACCGGATGAGGGCAAAATCCTATTCAAAATGGTGTAAGTGCCGAAAACCGAAGCTGAAGACGCCATGGCATTTAATGCCGCTTCCCTGCCGTGGGCCAGGCAAGTGCACTCAAATGCCAGAACGATTTTTGCCTGATTTAATTCGCCATCCACCAGATTGCTCACCTGGCGGATTTCCGGCATAGGCAGAAAGGTAAAAAGGGATAAAAAACGCGCCACATCCCTGTCATCCGTATTCATCCAGAATTGATAGTATTCGTAGGGGGATGTTTTTTCAGGATCAAGCCATACGGCATTGCCCGCGGTTTTCCCCATTTTGCTCCCGTCACTTTTGGTGATCAATTTATAGGTGATACCAAATCCCGTTTTTTGCCTGCTTTTACGAATCAGTTCAACACCTGCAAGAATATTTCCCCATTGGTCGCTTCCCCCCATTTGCAGCCTGCAGTCATGGCGGTCAAAAAGCGTTAGAAAATCAAAGGCCTGTAAAAGCATGTAGTTGAATTCAATAAAGCTCAGCCCGCCTTCGGATTCAATTCTCTGGCGATAACTTTCAGCTTTGATCATTTTATTGATGCTGAAATAGCGCCCAATGTCCCTGAGAAAAGGGATATACTCAAGTGATGCAAGCCAATCCGCATTATTTGCCAAAAGGGCTTTTTCTTCACTAAAATCTATAAATCCGGACAGCTGCCTTTTGATGCTTTGAACATTTTTATCAATGGTGTCCAGGGTCATCATCCGGCGCATTTCGTTTTTTCCGCTGGGATCGCCTATCCGGCCTGTGCCGCCTCCCACAAGAGCTATCGGGATATGCCCATTCTGCTGCATATGCGCAAGGGACATGATAGGGACCAGATGGCCTACATGAAGGCTGTCGGCCGTAGGGTCAAAGCCTATATAGCAGTGCCGGCCGGGCTTTTCCAGGTAGGCTTCCAACACCTCTTCATGGGTTTGATTATCGATAAAACCACGCTCTTTTAAGACATTTAATACACTCATCTTTAACTCCGGTTTAGTTCGGCCCATGATTAAAATAAAATTGCCCATCTGCTTGCCTTTTAAGCCGCCCTCGGCGTTACGCCAAAGGGCATAAATATACTTGCATTGGCGTGCCTTGATGGTGACTTAATATCCGGCGTATCCGGGGCCGATTTTATTCTGATCATGGGCCTTAATTGAAAAAAGGTAAAAATAAAAAGAGCTGCAACATCCCGGGGCGTGTTGCAGCTCTTTAAATTAAAAATGCTGCAGGCACTTTTGGCCGCAGCATTTATTTTACGTTTGATTTTTTATGTCAGATCAAGAAAGAAACACCACGGTAACCGGATATGGATAAAACCCGCAATAATAATAAACCTGATCGGCTGCCGTGTAATGTGTCAAATCAATTCTCCTTCTAACGGCCATAGGCCGATCCGGTTTATCAATACCCAGGCTCAGCCCACAACAAAAGTTGAAAGATCTGAGAAACTTACCCAGACTTTCATATAAATTTAAAAAGGGATTTAATCGTTTTTCACATAAAAGACAA
>JAKSBO010000328.1 GCA_022361095.1 Desulfobacterales bacterium
ATTGTTTCCGCCTTGAATTTGAACAAATTCCCTAAAAAACTGGATTATCGAGATCTAAATATTTTGTATTTTCTTAATTAATTTTACAATTGTTTGTTTTGGATGAGCCAATAAAGCCACATAACGATTTATCGTTTTTATTACGATAACCTCTGTTTTTAGATCAATCAAAGGAGAACGGAGCATCCACATATAAATTTTATACATTAGTGGTCTGATGGGGGGATTTTTCATCTGCCCTTCCGTAACCACTTCAATATCTTCGGTAATGAAGGTTACATATTCCTTGAGAGATTTTATCATTTCCCTGCCCTGGTGAGTTAGTGCCAAGACAGCACTCACACCCTTCTCATCATGTCCATAGGTCTTCCCCCATAGATCTCCGATGCGAATATCAGCGGAAGAGGTCAAGGCCTTGTACTTACAACTATCATAACAAGCTTTCCCCAGGCAGCTATCGCTTAAAAACATATTGTAGAAAACATCTCCCCGATTGAACAGGGATGAGTATTTTCCGTTATTTACGTTCATTACCCATGAATTATGCCAGCCCGCCTGTTTATTTCGCCACGAAACATGAAAAATTTTCCCTTCTATTTTTTTTTCAACAAGCTGAACATACTTATCCCACATCAACATGGAAGGAACACCGTGGCAAAAGAAATCCATAAGGACAAAATTTTCTTCTATTTTTTTCAGCCGAATAAATCTGCGTAAGGAATCTATTTGACAGGGTGTCCCCGTTACAAAATATTTTTCATCTTTTTTAAAGGCAGAAAACGCATCAAAAGTATAACTTTGAACATATTTAGACCCCATACTCTCCTGGTATTCCTGCTCGCTATCTGTAATAAAATGCTCTGCCCGTTTTTTTTTTACACTATACCTTACGCCACAAGCTTTGTACCCCTGGACAAGCGAAAACCTACCCAACTCAAAACCAACTCCACCCGAAGAACTTTTATAACGTATAGCTTCATTATTGCTCCAGGCTGCGAACCCTTCTATTTTCTTTGATTTTTCAAGAGCAATGTCGCCATCAAGGAAAGAACAAACAGAAACACAGAAACCGCACTTAGTGCATTTTAGCGGGTCTCGAATAATGGGCTGGTAAAAACCATTTTTATCCAATTTTATCTGTATGAGTTTATGCGGACAAATAGCCGCACAAACACCACAGCCGTAACAATCCTTTATCTGTATGATATTCTTTTGCGGGATCATCGATTTCGATCAAGCACCAATCGAATAAAACTTAGTAACGTTAAGCATAACGCATTTATTTTCCGATTATTTTCAACTTTAAAAAGCAACAAAATAACATCTTTGTATTTTTTATATCTCAACGCAGAACGTATTAAAGCCATAATCATATTGGTCGTATAATCTTTCAAAAATTGTGTTTTTCCATAGGTATACCATTGCCAATAAGGAAATGATTCTTTATACGAGTTATATGAAGCCATTGCATTATTCTCCGTTTCCTTATTATAAAGAGCCTTTGACTGATTGAAAATTGCAATGGAACTTACAAGACTTAAGCGTAGCCACATATCTAAATCTTCCCCTCTTTTTATCTTTTCGGGGAAAGCGCCTACTTTTCCAAAAAGCTCTTTTTTCACACAAATCGCCCCTGTCCATAAAGTAAAGATCTCGTTTTTTACCAACGATTGACAATAATTATTGATAATTAAAGAGGCGCTTTGGGTTTCTTGCTTACATAATTTATCTATTCTTTTGTTTGGATAAACAAGCGTATAGGCAGTTGAATAAATACCTGCTTGTGAATACTTTACTACGAGATTGTTTATGGTTTGTAAAAAGTCCGGCAACCAAATATCATCGGCATCAAGAAAGGTTATATATTTGTTTTTAGCC
>JAKSBO010000638.1 GCA_022361095.1 Desulfobacterales bacterium
CGTAATTCTCGGGATCAAAATTGGTAACTTTTGCTTTAAAATTCGTAATTTTCTCAGAATTTTCGATGTTTTTCTCCAGTAATCTAATCATCGACGTGTTTTATTTTTATAACAACTGTTAACTTTACACCCGTGTCCTGCTCCATTTGTAGAAAATAGTGCTATAAGTAAAGTGTTAAACTCTATGATCAAAGCTCATCCATATGAAGTACCAGCTTATGATATCATCAAGCTAGAGAACACAACCAATGAACAAGGTGTTGGTGTTGTTGGTTATACAAAGATGCAAACCATCAAAGATTTCTCTCAATATGTAAAAGAGAAAATGAATCATAGACAACTTAGAGTTGTAGGTGATTTAAACAAGAAAATAAGCTCTGTAGCCATTGTTACAGGTGCTGGTTCAGATTATATTAAAGCTGCATCTAAGAAGGCTGATATCTTAATTACAGGTGATTTAAAGTATCATGAAGCACATCTAGCATCTCAACTTAAAATAGCTGTTATAGATGCTGGACATTATGAAACCGAACACATCTATATGCCTAGATTAAAAGAAATCTTAGATGAGCAGTTTGAAGAAAAATCATATGATGTGAATGTTATGGTAACAGAAACAAATAACAATCCATTTCAGTTGATTTAAGTACAAAAATAATGTATGATATA
This sequence comes from Desulfobacterales bacterium, assembly GCA_022361095.1. GTDB lineage: Bacteria > Desulfobacterota > Desulfobacteria > Desulfobacterales > Desulfobacteraceae > Desulfobacter. The sequence continues at coordinate 670 of JAKSBO010000638.1, forward strand.
ACTCGAGTTTAACAGATGATCGCATGGAAACATGAGGAAAGTCCGGACTCCGTAGAGCAGGGTGCTGGCTAATTACCAGTGAAGGCGACTTTAAGGAAAGTGCAACAGAAATAAACCGCCTACTTTTGTAGGTAAGGATGGAACGGTGAGGTAAGAGCTCACCAGCATATAGGCGACTATATGGCTATGTAAACCCCACCTGGAGCAAGACCAAGATAGGAACTGAAGGGAAGCTGCTCGTTTCCCGTCCGGTATGGTAGGTCGCTTGAGCCTATACGGTAACGATAGGCCTAGAAAGATGATCATCCAACGACAGAACCCGGCTTATAGGTCTACTTTCAAGTTATATATAATAAATATTTCGTTGCCGACCAAATAGGTCGGATTTTGTTTATATTTAACTATAAGGAGTATTAAAATGAATAAAAGTACTAGTAAAATGCTTTATCAAATACGAGCAACTGCAATGATAACCATAGCAGCTTTTTTTGGTAAAATATTAGGTGATTCAGTTAAAGCCAAAGAATTAGTTTGTCAATTTGCGGCTTTTGACTATGTTGGAATAGCACTAGTAGCCTGTATAGGCTTTTTAGTTAGCTCCTTCTTATATAAGAAAGACGCCAAAAAATAGATTGACCACTCCTCAAAAAATGTTTTGTCATCCTTAAGATTGGGAATGATAGTAATATACAAATTTTGAGGTGTGCTTATTGAATAGGCTAATTAGCAATATTAAAGACCCACAATGGGTGTTAAAAATACTATTTATAGTTTTAGTTATAACCTTTATGATTTCATCGAGGTCTATTATTTTATATACCTTAAAAGGTGTGGTATGGTCATTTATTTTGGCCTATTTATTAGCACCAATAGTATATGAATTTGAGAAAAGAGAGTGGCCTCGCTTTTTAGCTGTCTTAATAATATGGTTACTAATTATTTTTACTATCATATTAATAATAGCTCTACTAATACCAATAGTTTTTAAACAAATAAGCTTAATAACTGAGCAATGGGAAATATTTAGTGTTAACTCTAAGCTGAGTAGGCGTTTAGCTGAGTTAATTCCGATGGGTATACAAAATATTTTTATTGATCAATGGAGAGCATTACCTGTGTTATTTTCACAGTACATAAATGATTTAATGTCTTCAAATATTCTTGACGAATTAGCTTTGATAGTTGTAATACCAGTTTTAAGCTTTTACATGATGCTAGAGCGTGAAAAATGGTACCTAGCCATTCAACATTTATTACCTAAAAGATGGAGGTCAAATGCTACAGTTTTAGGTAGAAGGTTGAATATAATTATAGGACGATGGATAAGAGGTCAGGTTTTAATTAGCTTTATAGTGTTTTTAGCAACTTTTTTTGGGATATCTATTTTAGGTGCTAAGTACGCTTTGTTACTAAGTACTGTAA
>JAKSBO010000562.1 GCA_022361095.1 Desulfobacterales bacterium
ATCACGCTGTCTCAGGCGGATTTTATTGTAACCTTCTGCATACCGCACTCTTGAAATACTACCTTGGTGAGTGCGCATAATTTCACCATTCAAGGTGAATTGAATACTGCTGTAGTCAGAGTTCTTAGTAGTACTACCGTAAGGATTTACGATTCGAAATCCATTTGCTGATGAGAGTGTTGGCACAGCACTGCGAGTGTTCAAGCGACTGTCAATCAAGTTGCCATTAGTAAATTCGAAGTAGGGGAAACCACTTTGGGTATATCCTTTGAATATACCCTTCACCGTACCATATGCGCTTCTGTTTAAACCTGAGAGCGATAGCAGGAATTCGCCTGAGTCAATCTCCACTGAACCCCTGACTCCATCGTGTAGTGCAATCGCCCAGGTATCAACCAAGTCTACTGGTGTGGGATGTGTTCGTGGTTGATGGTTCAAATCGCCACTGGTAGCGCAACCGGAGATTAATGGCGTTAAAGTGATGTACAAACAGACTGAAAACAATACACTCATCCTGGAATATGCTGTCATAGCTGGAGTTCCTTCCTCCGCGGTAATTTATATACTCTGAGCACAGATAATTTTCGAATTCAGGCATCTTCTGCGTACATCTTCTTGAGCCGACGGTTTTTATCTTCGAGTTCCTTAATTTGACCGGGCCATATTCAGGGTTTATTGGCCAGAAGCACCATCTCTGATGGCCCGACATCCCTGACCTTGATGTAATGACTACCACTGGGATCCGAGTGTACACTTCTTACGCTACCCGTTCGGTTGCTTCCTGCATAGTGAGATTTTCCTGCTTCTTCGGTACTCGCGATCACTGTCATTGTGCTGACTTCCGGGTTAAGATCTGCATCAACTACAACATTGGCTCCTCGTACTTCGGTTCCGTGTGAGTTCAGGATTACGATAATCTCCTCATCATTCAGGATGCGGGACCACGCAATAATCTCACCACCCGAATAAACCGCAAAAGGTTTGTCCAGAAAGGCTATAGGCCGCAAATATTGCCTACCAAAACGCAGAGCGGGAAATCTAGCCCTTACCTGAGTCAAACATTGGATACGTTTATAGGCTGAGCTCTGCATATCAAAACAGTGATATCCGGCTGTACCAAATGGGCCAAATCCCGGCAAGTTTGTGTCGTATCTTTCTTGAATATTTGGAAGGCCTTTACGTCCACTCTTGAGTGGATGCTCTGGGCCAAATAAAGTTTCACGCAAATACCTGTCCTCTACACCGAACCCTGGTAACCAGCGTCTTTCAGATGATTCAGGCCCTCCCAAGCTTTGTTCTGTACCGTAATAGATGCAAGGAATGCCCAGTGTGCAGAGCTGTATGCCCACACCTGCAACCACCTGATGATCTGTAGCAGCTTTTGTTGAGAAACGGAGTTTCTCTCCGAAAACATGATCGTGATCATCAAGGATGGAAAGGTGTTTCCCTCCAATCACCCTGTGGGAGCCCATTATAGCGTTTCCAGGATCGAATCCAGAGAAGTAACTATTAGGGTGGTCCAACCCCTTGGCCACCCGATTGAGCGCCGAGCGCAACTCACCGATATCCAGCGCACTATTTAGGTTTCGGCCAACACTATCAAGATACCGCTTCTGGCCGTAATCGCCACCAGCAATTTCACCGACCAGGAAAAAATCATTCTTACCAAGATTTTGTGCAAATTCCTTGATCGAGCCACAGAAGTTCCTGGCCTGTTCGAAGGAAACATGCTTAAGAGTGTCAATACGGAAACCATCGCAATCCGTCAAAGCAATCCAATACTGATAGCAACGTGCGAGTTCTGACAATAATTGTGGGTGCTCCAGATAAAAATCTTTGAGGGTCAGAAAGTCTGTGCGTTTGTGTTCTGCGTTTGATTCGTCAATACGTCCACCACCCAGGTTACCGCTGCCCGCACGGGTGTATTTATCTGGGTCCTGTAATTCACGTGGCCAAACGCCTTCCTCAGAAGAATGAATACCCTTTATATCCTGACCTAGGTCACCGCGCCAAGCACCAAATTTATAACGGTCGTATGTATAATTTGGTTGGTATTTTCCTCCAGGTGTAGACTCAGGATATGTCCAGTTTTCTCCTGAATGGTTAAAGATGATATCGAGAATAATGCGCATTCCTTTTTCATGCGCCTGTTCAACTAGCTTTACCAAATCCTGCCGTTTTCCAAAACGGGGATCGACATCAAGAAAATCTTGGATGCCGTATCCATGAAAGGTATTCAGATGTCCACGCTGCTTGAAAACGGGACTGAGCCATATTGTTGTTACACCTAATTGCTGAAGATAATCTAGCTTTGAAGCAGTACCCTGTAATGTGCCTCCCTGCCAACGTTCATTGCCAGACTTAGACCATGAGTCCCAGCGCCATTGGCCAGGGCGGGCGGCAGGTAAGTTATCCCGATCCAGCAGAGTTCGCTGATGCTCCTTATTGTCACTGAACCTATCTACCAACAGAAAGTACAAAACCTCATTCCGCCAATCAGCAGATGACGGAAAGTATTCTACCCGGCGCGGTAAAACTACTGAATTAATTTCTGAAGGCCGTTCTGAGTTCAATGTGCTTTCGACAAATCGCATCCATATTCTCCTTCCATTGCAGTCCAAAATAGACAAACCTGATCCTTTTTTATCTAAGCTACGGAAACACTGCATTCCAGTAATCCACAAGCAATATAGTGCTGAGAGATTATTAGCTCACTATGTACACATGTAGCTACTTTTGTCTTATTTTCCTTTTACACTTCCAGTATTCTTCCCTCCAAACTCCAAACACCTTTTCTAAAGTCGCTCAATTACTGGCTTTGCTACAATCTGAACTTTGTCTAAAAAGATTCAATGTGTTGGATGGTCCTCCACAACGATAGGCGCTATCAAAAAATACATACCAGAGTTTGTTCACCTCACCTTCCTACTTCGCCTCTCCATGTGACGGACATTCATTTTCACTGCGTGCCAGTATCTTGAACAGTAGCAGACTCACATTAAAATCCAAGGACAGCCGTATCTTCTGTTGGTATTTCCCCGCCCTGAACGAAGGGAGACGCTGTCCGTCATTCAACTGAACCTCGCCAAACGTGATGGTTTGGGTCTGACGACCGCGTTTAAAGATGTCCTGGATAATTGTTGAAGCTTCTTCCACAACAAAGGGTAGCAATATTCCATCATAGCGATCCGGATCGGGGTTGACCGCAATGAGCGGTTGGCGATCCAAGTCTTTCAATGTGTTCGCCACCAGTCCGTCCTGGCCCAGAGCTAGCACGATGTCGTCCTCGCGAAAAAGATAGCTGGGTAATATTTCCCGATCGAGTGATTAAGTTCTTGCTTTAACTTTGTAAGCTGCAACTTAAATAATTGGTCTTCGGTAAGAATAGTCATCGAAAGCCGATCCCTGGCTTTCGACGACAAACCTGGCTTGGGCTAGCATATTGTGACGTGAAATCAGCTCATCGACAGACAAGGGATCCGGTGATTTCACCGGATCCCTTGTCTTTTGACTCCCACTAGATATTGCATATCCCTTACTCTACCCCGCCGTACCTTATTAATCTATGGGCACTAACCGAATACCATCAGCAATAACATACCCGTTCGCCTGATCAGTAAGGGTAACCTTAAAGACCGACCCTGTTGCAGGTGTAAAGTTATAGGTCCCAAGCAAATTCCATTTAGCTCCGTTCGTCTGCTGGTTGACTGTCACCGGTGTCTCGCCACCGTCATGCAGCACGCTATAGGTCGCGTCACTGGCCCGATTGGGGTGAGCCGTCCAACGGGCATAGACTTCGTATTGTCCCGCTTCCGGTATACTCAGATTCCAGATGAATCTGTTGGGTTCAGCGCCCATCGGTGAGATCATTATGGCGTCGGCCACTACATAACCGTTGGCTTCGTCCGTTAGATCGACCCGGTAGTTCTGCCCAGCCAAAAAGTTGTAAATACCGAGCGAATTCCACACACCGCCGTTGAGCTGCTGATTGACTGTGATCGGGTATGAGCCGATATCGGTTTGTACCGTGTAAGTCGCATCGCTGGCCCGGTTTGGGTGTGCCGTCCATCGTGCGAAGACCTGATAATTATCGCTCTCAGGCACTTCGAACTGCCATATGGCCGTATTGGGTTGACTATCGACAGGTACAATGCGTATTGAATCGGCAATCACATAACCATCGGCTTCATCGGTTAGGACGATTTTAGACTCGACACCCTGCGTAAATGTGAAGGTGCCAAGCAGGTTCCAGGTCCCGCCATTCACCCTCTGATCGACACTTGCCTCGTTGAAGGCGGCGTTGATGGTCGGATCAGGATAGAACGAATAAATGGCATTGGAAGCCCGGTTCGAATGGCTGGTCCACTTTGCAAAAACCTGGTAATCACCATCAGTCGGAGCCTGGTATGTCCATACTGCACTATTAGCTTCTGCACCTTGCGGTACCAGCATGACAGCGTCAGCGATCACATAGCCGTTGGCGTTGTCGCTGAGCGTAATCGAATACTGATTGCCTTCAGTGTAGCTATAGACACCCAAT
>JAKSBO010000827.1 GCA_022361095.1 Desulfobacterales bacterium
AAGCTTGAAAGATCTGAGTAACTTACCCAGACTTTCTTGTAAAAAAAGGAAAATCCATGTCAAGTTCATTTGGAAGATTGTTTCGTGTTTCAACCTTTGGTGAATCCCATTGCCCCGGTGTCGGGGTCGTTGTGGACGGGTGCTTACCCGGCATGTCTTTGACGGAACCAGATATCCAGTGCCAGCTCGACCGCAGGCGTCCGGGGCAGAGCGCCGTATCAACGGACAGGCAGGAATCGGACAGGGTAACCATCCAGTCGGGCACAGAACTGGGACTTACGCTCGGCACACCCATCAGCCTGTTTGTACCCAATAAGGACCATCGGCCAGGGGATTATAAATCCATGGCAGATATCCCAAGACCTTCCCATGCGGATTTTACCTATCAATCCAAATACGGCATCCGGGCCTCCTCGGGCGGCGGCCGGTCTTCCGCCCGGGAGACCATTGGCCGGGTCTGTGCCGGGGCCATTGCCGAAAAGATGCTCAAAACCGCTCTGGACATTGATATTGTGGCCTGGGTCAGCCAGGTGGGGGAGATTACAGCACCGGAAACAGATGGGTTAAATCTGACCCGGGCCATGGTGGATGCCAGCATGATCCGCTGCCCGGATGCGGATGCAGCAAAGGCCATGGAGGACGTTGTACTGAAGGCCAAAGAAGACAAGGACTCCATTGGCGGCGTGGTATCATGTGTCTGCACCAATGTGCCCCCAGGTCTTGGCGAACCCATATTTGACAAACTTGAGGCACTTTTGGCTCATGCCATGCTTTCCATTCCCGCCACCAAGGGGTTTGAAATCGGATCGGGATTTACCGGGGCCCAGATGCGCGGTTCGGCGCACAATGACCCTTTTATTGGGAAAGACGGGCGGCTGGGCACCACAACCAATTTCAGCGGCGGCATCCAGGGCGGGATCTCCAACGGAGAACCCATTGCCTTTAAGGTTGCATTCAAACCCCCGGCCACCATCGGGCTTGCCCAGGAAACCGCGGATTTTCAAGGCAGGCAGGCCACACTTGAGGCCAAAGGCCGGCATGACCCTTGTGTGGTGGCCAGGGCGGTGCCCATTGTGGAGAGTATGGCAGCCCTTGTGCTGGCCGATGTGATGCTGCAGCAGCAAGCCAGACTGGCCGGTATGGCGCTTATGAACGGACAGGAAAAGCCATAAGCAGACCAGGCCTGTCAAGGCCCGGACTCAATACACAACAAAGAATGGCAGCAATTCAAATACCGTGAGACCTATGTTTTGATTTAAAAGTGGCACATTGATTGCTATGCTATATTGCTATTGCTGATATATAGATCTTTCAAAGTGCATTGGAAAAACGTCTGCCCGGCAGCAACAATTGTATTTCGGCCCGGAGCAGATGAAAATTTAACGACAAGTACACCTGAAATATTAAGGAGGAATGATGTCTGATCCCAAGGATATGTACCAGTGTCAGGTTACCAACTGCGGTTTTATTTTTAATCCGGATAAAGGTGATCGCAAAGGCAAAATTAAAAAAGGGGTAAAATTTGAAGAGCTGCCCGAAGATTGGCGCTGCCCAATCTGCGGAGCCAGCCCAAAAAGCTTTAAGTGCCTGGGTTAAAAACAGGGCCCGGTGATATTTGACGAAACGGTTCGCTGAAAGGTACTTGAAAATAAATCAACACCTTGTCCGCACTGAGCAGGCAAGGTGTTTTACGTTTCTATATTCAGCCATTAAAACATCTTTAATTTTTATTCAAATCGACAGCCGCCCAAAAGAGACACAATCGTCTCACTTATTGTCTCAAAAGCTCAATACATATCTATTCCGCACAACATAAAACATTCATAACAAACTGTTATCATAGATAAAAACACATTCATATATGATCTGGCATAAGGTTTGCTTTTAATATTCACAGTTATAGATTAACCGTAACAACAGGAGGCCTCTATGAGACTCAAAGACATAAAAAAAGACCACAACCTGATCAACTCCGTAGACTGGGAAATGACTCCCGAAGAAGCCATTGCCCTGCATCTGGAATGGGGTCCGCTACGTTCTCAGAGCTACTACAATTCCAGAGACAATAATAATGAAACCGTTTATTTTGTTATCAATACCTGGAAAAAAAATCCCATCCTGACCCTTGTCAGAAGAAAAGGCTTTGATTCCGAAGAGCTTGGCAGCTTTGATCTGCCCAAGGATGTCATTTCAGAGTTTATGCAGGGAATCGGCAAGTATAAAGGGGTTTACGCTGTGGAAGGAAAAGTCAAAGACTGGCTTAAAAAGGAACTTAATGCATAATCCGCCATCTGAATATAACCACCTGCGTTAAGAGCCTTTTTTTCGGAACCGGAAGATGGATGTCCTGACCCATCTTCCGGTTTCTTTGTGTTTGAACGGCTCCATAGAAAAGCGAATGCTTACAGAATCATTCATCTGCGGCGTTGCATCTGGGCAACTTAGCGCCAACCACGAAATTCGGTTTGAAGCATTAGCCTTCTGCGTTTTCGATAAAATCCTTTACCATCATGTCACCCAATTGCATGGACCGCTTGGTTGCAGATTCCACGGCATTGATCAAAGTTGTGCGAAGCCCGCCCTGCTCCAGGGTATGGATACCGGCAATGGCCGTGCCCCCGGGAGATGCGACCCTGTCTTTTAACTGCCCCGGATGCTCCCCGCTTTCAAGAAGCAGGTGAGCCGCACCCAACACGGTCTGGGTGGACAAAAACAGGGAATCTTTTCTGGACAACCCCATTTTTACACCGGCATCAGCCATGGCATCCACAATGGTAAAGATATATGCCGGGCCTGATCCGCTTAATCCGGTGAAGGCATCCATGAGTATATTTTCCTGGATAAATACGGTTTTTCCCACGGAATCAAAAACCGCCCGGGCCAGTTCCACATCGCCTTCCTGGACAAACTGTCCTGCGCACACGGCTGTGGCGCTCTCTTTGACAAATGCGCAGATATTGGGCATGGATCTGATCAGCCGCAGCTCCTTTTTAAGGCCTGCGGCAATGGCGGCCAAAGGCACACCGGCAGCAATGGAGATGACAAGCTTGGATTTGTCCAGGGCGGGAGCGGTCTCCTTGAGTACGGAACCCAGAATCTGGGGCTTGGTGGCGTAGATGATAATTTCTGATTTTTCGCATACCTCAATATTGCTGGATGTGGTTAACACCCCGTATTTTTCTTTAATCGCCGTGAGGGTCTCGGGAAAGATATCCGAGCAGATGATATTTTCGGGTTTGGCCGCTTTGGACAGCACAAGCCCGCTGACCAGGGCCTCCCCCATGTTTCCGCTTCCAATAAAGCCGATTTTTTTATCCTGAAGCATTCCGCCTCCTTTTTTGGGCTGAAGTAATAATAAGCAGCTATACTATGGCCCAGGCGGAATTTGTGTCAAGGCAAATATCATCCTTGTGCCATCAAGACGCCTAACCAATCGTCAAAGGCGCCCGGGGAAGTATTTTCAGAGCGGACGCCGAATATATTCAAATCATAGTTGCGCTTCCCGCCTGAAGCGTCAATACCATCGTAGATTTTGTACCCCAGTTTTCCCATCGCTTCGGTCACCATGGCCAATGTTGGGGCGGATGTGTCTGCAATAGTATCTACATTGCAGACCAGTTGCGGCATTGACAGATCTGCCTCTTGTGTTCCGGCCGGCTCATCCGGGGTAAGCCACAAGTCGCCTTCGGCTGCCCGGCGCCTGACCAGTCCCCGCAGCGTCTTTTTTTTGCCACTGGCGGGGTCGGTTGCTTTGACCCAGCGATTCAGCTCAGGGGGGACATCCTCGTAATTGCCCGCGTTTAACTTTTGCCTCAATGTGCTTTCCTTAAGGTTACCAGGCCCGACATTGAAAGTGAAATTATTCTTTCCAGGTAAGTTGGCCCCTATTTTGCTTAACGTGTTGGCATGAAAATCGGCACACAAAAACTCAGAACAAAGCTGGACCAGCTTTATTCGGCATATAACCGGAAAGCGTATGTTGACCCTGATCCCTTGTTGTTTCTTTACAACTATCCGGATGTCCGGGACAGGGAGATTGCCGGGATAATAGCCTCAAGCCTGGCATATGGCCGGGTGACCATGATTATGCAGGCGGTGTCGACCGTACTGGAAAAAATGGGCCCTGACCTTCGCGCATTTGTAATGAATGCTGATCCGGAAAACATTGCCGGCGTGTTTCAGAACTTTAAGTACAGGTTTGCCACAGGAGATCATTTAATCGCTTTGATCATGGGGCTCCAGGCGATTATTACCGATTACGGATCCCTAGGGGGCTGTTTTTCTGGGGATCCGGCAGGCGGGGCAGATTTGTCTTACGGACTTACCCGGATCAGAACACAAGTGATACAGGCAGGTGGATCCGGACATCTGCTGGCTGATCCGGAAAAAATGTCGGCCTGCAAGCGCAGCCACCTGTTTTTAAGATGGATGATACGCAAAGATCAGGTGGATCCGGGTGGCTGGCCCCATATACCTGCCACAGCGCTGACCTGTCCTGTGGATGCGCACATGTTTAAAATCGGACATATGCTTGGATTTACAAAACGGCGAAATGCCGACAGAATCTGTGCGGACCAAATCACAGAGGGTTTCAGGCGGATCAACCCGGATGATCCGGTCAAATATGATTTTTGCCTTACCCGTTTCGGCATCCGTGACGGGCTTGACATGTCTGAATTGGAACGATTTTTAAAGGACGATACCGATCATGTATCAAGGATATGAACTGCCGCCCCTGATCAAGGGAAAACTTTTAAAGCGGTATAAACGCTTCCTGGCTGATATTGAACTGGAAAACGGTGAGAAGGTCACGGCCCACTGCCCGAACTCGGGGTCCATGAAAGGCTGTGCCCAGCCGGGCGCCGAAGCATGGATCTCACAAAGTACCAACCCCAAAAGAAAGCTCAAATACACCTGGGAACTTACCCGGATTAACGGCACCCTCATCGGCATTAATACCCTGGTACCCAACCGGCTGATCAAGGCATCAGTGGAAAACAATCTGATCCCGGAACTTTCCGGTTACAGCCAGGTGAAATCCGAAGTAAAAACCTCCGCGCACACCCGCCTGGACCTGATGCTCGAAGATAACAATAAACCGCCATGTTTTGTGGAAATCAAAAACTGCACCCTGGTGGAAAACGGGATTGCCAGATTCCCGGATGCCGTTACAACACGGGGACAAAAGCATATCCAGGAACTTGTGGCCCTGGCTGCCAAGGGCCACAGGGCAGTTCTGTTTTTCCTTGTCCAGCGTACGGATGCCCATAGATTCACCCCGGCCGCAGACATTGATCCGGAATATGCGGAAAAGCTGATGCAGGCCCGGTTAAAGGGCGTTGAAATCATTATCCGGGATGTGGCTTTTGATCTGGATGCAGATCCGGCACGGATTCGCCTGGATCGATCGCTAGGCCTCCTGGACATCATCTAATATGGCGCGTATTTTGCGGAGCAAGTTTTTTACGGTAAACGGTTTGGTAATAAAATTGATGTTCTTGTCCAGCACCCCATGGTGGGCAATGACGTCCGCCGTATATCCGGACATGTATAAACACAGCATTGACGGATGGCGGTCCTTGATTAATTCTGCCAATTGACGCCCGTTCATGGCGGGCATAATCACGTCGGTGAGCAGCAGGTCTATTGTTTTATTTTCACCGGCAAGATTAATCGCCTCGTCCGGCATATTTGCCTTGAGCACATTATATCCGTTTTTGCTTAGCGCAGAAGAGATCATTTTCAGGATTGCCGGTTCATCCTCAACAAGCAGAATGGTCTCTGTGCCTATGGGCACTGCTTTTATTTTATGCTGGGTGTCTAAGGCGGCGGAATCTCCGATATATCGTCTGAAATAAAGTTTAAATGTCGTGCCCCGGCCGGGTTCACTGTATACATTCACAAAGCCGTTGTTCTGTTTAATGATGCCGTATATCGTTGATAAGCCAAGCCCCGTTCCTTTGCCTGCTTCTTTGGTTGTGAAAAACGGTTCAAAAATCTGACTTACGGTTTTATCATCCATGCCGCAGCCATTATCACTGACGGCAAGACAAACATA
>JAKSBO010000682.1 GCA_022361095.1 Desulfobacterales bacterium
TTATGGCGGAAATTGAAAAAAATATGGGGGTTCATTTTTAAACCATTCCATAACATATATTGCCATTAAAATTTTGAATATGATTAAAGGAAAAGTAAAACATAACCAACCCAATTTGGGGTATCCATGATAATTATTGCCAGAAGAGGTGGGCAATTCCTAAAAAATCGGGGTTTCGATACTTTTTATTATTAAAAGTTAAACAGAGAGAACATTTGCCCATATGTTCAAGTCCTGTCGGTTTGGTTTTAAATGATTTTTTAAACTCATTTAAATATGACCCTATACATTTGCTTGACAACCTTAAAAAAACGTTACATCTTCATTGCAAACGATTGCGCTCTTAGAAAGAGCGATCCATTCAGATTGGGGAAATTGAAAATGAAGCGTCCGACATTGAAAGATCTGGCTGAAATGACTGGTTTTTCCGCAGCCACGGTTTCCAGGGCTTTAAATGATCATCCAAGGATCAGCCGTAAAGCTAAAAACAGGATTATTGAAACCGCAAGAAAAGTTGGTTATCAGCCGAATCTGATTGCAAGGGGATTGAGGGAAAAAAAGAGCTATTTGATAGGTCTTATTATTTATGATCTGCAGAATTCGTTTCATGCCGCTGTAACAAGAAGCATTTTGGAAGAAGCGCAGTATGAAGGATACCAGGTGATTATTCGCAGCACAATGGACCACGCATCAGGGGTCATTGAAGCCATTGAGGATATGCGCAGGGCGGGTGTGGACGGTATTATTATTACGGCCACGCGGCTTGAAGAGTCTTCTCTTGAGGATTTGATTAAAGAACAGTTCCCTGTTGTCCAGCTTATGCGCCGGCTAGAAAAAAATACTGGGGTTCAGATTGTCCCGGACGGCGCCTACGGCATCCAGATGCTGGTTACGCACCTGTTGAGAATCGGTCATCAAAAAATTGCAATGATCGGAGGGCCGGATGATTTGTCCACCAGCAGGACCCGTTACGAAGCATACTATCAGGCTTTGCAGGAGAACAATGTGCCGGTAGACAGAAACCTGGTGTTGAAGGGCTGTGCATTCAGTTATGAAACCGGATATAAGTTTTGTAAAATTCTGCTGCGACAAGTGTCAAAACCGGATGCCATTGTCTGTGCAGACGATCTAATTGCATTTGGTGCCATGCAGGTGATTGATGAAGCCGGCCTTTCCATTCCCGAAGATATTGCCGTTGTCGGATTTGACGACTGTGACATGTCAGCCCACCCCAGAATCCAGTTGACATCCGTCAAATATGACATGAAGCTCCTCGCCCAACTGGCCGTAAAAAGCCTTCTGGAACAGATAGACGGCCTTATTCCAGTGCATAAGCTGATTGATATTGTGCCTCAACTGGTTGTCAGGAAGACCTGTGGATATTTGAAAGGATAGTTGGGCCTCCATTTAATTTGGCTGTGCAATTTTTTGCACAAATCGTCTAATTTCTGTGCATTTTTTTCTTTTATCATCTCTGAAAATTTACGCGAAGGTGATTGTATTGCCTATTAATCTTATTTAACTTAGGCCCTTACATCCTGGATTCGTTCTAAAAAAATCGCTTGACAATTTAATATGTTTGGGATTTATTTGTGTAAACGTTTGCGCAAACATAGGCGCTGGAATTTGAAAACAAAAAGCACAGATAACAGAAAAGTCCTGAAACACTCAAAACTGCTGGCTGGGACTAAGGCACCTCCTATGAGAAAGGGCACTTAGTACCGGATTTACATGATCGGCCGATTGTGACGCATAAGGACGCAAAAAGAGGAGAATGGATGCATGGCATTGGAATTATTGAAAGCAGATAAAAAGAAAACCCCTTCTGACATTGAAAGCGTCCAGAGCACTGTCAGAGAAATCATCCAAAAGGTAAGAGATGAAGGAGATGCGGCTTTAAAGTTTTATCAGGAAAAGTTTGATAACCATGCCCCGGAAACGTTCCGTGTTACACAGGAGGCGGCTGCATCAGCCAAGGACCGATTGCCCGCGGAAGTGGTGGAGGAGCTGGATTTTGCCATGGAACAGGTCACCGCATTTGCCCAGGCACAGAAAGACTGCTTCAGTCCCCTGGAGTCCTTCATTAAACCAGGGATGTCCATGGGGCACCGGGTTATTCCCGTAGACAGTTGCGGCTGTTACATCCCTGCCGGCCGTTACCCCTGCCTCACCGCAGCGGTTATGTCCATTGCCCCGGCAAAAGTGGCTGGTGTAAAGCGGATTGTTGCTGTCTGCCCGCCGGGGACTATCGGTGAGATTAATCCTGGAATCCTTTACACAATTCATGCTCTGGGATGTGATGAAATTTACTGTATGGGCGGTGCCCAGGCGATTGCCGGCCTTGCATATGGAACAGAGACGATCCAGCCCGTGGATTTAATTGTAGGGCCTGGGAACCAGTATGTCGCAGAAGCCAAGCGTCAGGTATTTGGTAAGGTGGGGATTGATTTTCTGGCCGGACCCAGCGAAATACTGATTATTGCAGATCATACAGCCAGGGAGGACTGGGTGGCTGCGGATCTTCTTGCACAAGCGGAACATGATCCCAATGCCCGGGTCTGCCTGGTGACCACCAGCAGGGAACTGGCTGAAAAAACCATTGAACAAGTGGAAGTGCAGCTCAAGGAACGCACCACGGAAAAAGTTGCCCGGGCCTCCTGGAACGACAATGGCGTGGTGGCTTTGGTGGATACCCTGGAAGAGGCGATTGAATATACCAATCAGTATGCCCCTGAACATCTGGAAATCCATACGGCCTCCCCCCGAGACGTTCTTGAAGGTTGCCGGCATTATGGTTCTGCCTTCCTGGGGGAAGACACGGCAGAAGTCTATGCCGATAAAATCGCAGGCCCCAATCATACATTGCCCACGTCCGGTGCCGCCCGCTATACCGGTGGACTTTGGGTGGGTATGTATATGAAGGTACAAAGCCATATGGAAACCGATCCGGCAGCCAGCAGGGTACTGGCCCGATATGCGGAGATTCAGGGCCAATATGAAGGAATGGACGCCCATCGGTATGCCGCAACCATCCGTCTGGAAAAATACAACAGCCAAAGTTGAGGCAAAAATGAAGACTTGAACAATGACCCATGTGCCGTTTTGTACATAGCGCCTGGCGCATCGCGTTCATCCCATGATTTGACAATCGGACCGTATTTGGCAACAGTTGTTTTGATTAAGTTGAAAAACACTGGGCCTTAGAATATTTAACCCTTTTTTAACAGGAGGCAAAATGCCTAAACTAAACAGAACATACCGTAATTTATCTCTATGTTTCTCGCTTCTTATGGTGTTTGCTGCAGTCATTTCAGTTTCAGGATCTGCTGAGGCAAAAAATTACAAATTGAAAATCGGCTGCCTTGAATCTCCGGATGGCCCGAACACGCTTGGATGGAAGACGTTTGAACAATATGTCGAATCCAGCAGCAACGATCAGATTGATGTGGATATCTATCCTTCAAGCCAGTTGGGTGACTCGGAAAAATTACTTGAAGGCCTTAAACTCGGAATTCATAAAATGGCCCAGGGCGATGAATCCATTACCGGTGCCTATGATCCCATGATGATCTGGTTTACCCCCTATCTGTTTTCAGACGAACTGGTGATGAAAAAATTTTTTGAAAGTGACACGTTCGAAGCCCTGAGTAACATGATGGCCAGAGATCTAGGCGTCCGCGTTTTGGGTGCCGCACCCTATGGTTTTTATAATTTTATCAATAAAAAACAGCCCATCCATCAGATTGAGAATCTCAAAGGCCTGAAATTGAGAACCCTTCCCAACAGTCAGCTCACCATCAAGACCTGGGAAGCTCTGGGTGCCTCTGCTACACCGGTTTCCTGGGCTGAAATTTATACTGCCATTAAAACCGGCGTTATCCATGGCCTTGGTCATACATTAACAATTATGGTAGATCAAAAATATTATGAAGTGGCTAAAAATGTGACCCTGGATATGAGCATGGGGTGTGCGAACCTTTACCTGATCAACGAAAAATTTTATCAGTCATTACCCAAGGATCTCCAGAGAGTGCTCAAAGAAGGTGCCCAGATCGGGGCAGCAGCAGAATTCGGCATTGCAACATACCGGAACCGGGTTGTTTCCATCAATGCCCTGAAAGAAAACGGTGTAAAGGTCGTCTCTCTAAGTCTTGGGGAAAAGGCACGCTTGAAAAAGGCCGCTCATGATGCAGTGCTGCCCTGGATAAAGGAAAAAGTTGGTGAGGAGATGGCTGTAAAAGCCTTTAAAACCATCGCTGAAATTGAAGCTGAAAATTAAATCCGTCTCTGTGTGATCATCGCTGATGACGGCTTAAATCCGAAACCCCAGCCATGCAGTGCCTTTAAAATCAGGCACTGCATGGCTGGAATTGGGGGCGGCCCCTGAACCTGAAGCCTGGCCCCCAGCCTGAATATCTGATATTGGCGAAGGTGAAGCCTGTTATGAACAAAATTATCACAATCATTGATTGTCTGATCCGGTGGAGTATTATTTCGGCAACCGCCGGAATGATGGGAATCATCTGTATGCAGGTGTTCTGCCGTTTTGTACTGAACAACGCCCTTTCCTGGCCCGAGGAGGCGGCACGATTCTTAATGGTGTGGTCTCTTTTTCTGGCAGCGGCTTATGCCCTTGGCTCAAGGGAACATATCGGCCTGAATTATTTTGTTGACCGGCTTCCTGTAAAACTGTCAGCTCCTTTGGGACTGCTGCTTCATCTGTTTACACTCAGTTTTTTGGGCGTCATGGTTGTCGGCGGCTGGCAGGAGACCATGAGCCTGATGTCGCTTAAAACAGGTGCACTACGTATATCCCGGGCCATTCCATATTTCATAATTCCGACCAGCGGAGTCCTGTTCATACTCGTAACTTTCCGCCTTATTCTAGAAGATTTCAGAAAATGGAGGGCCAAATGACGCTTACCGTCCTGACCATTGCTTTCATTTTTTTTGTTGTGCTGGGAATGCCCATTGCATTTGCCATTGGTGTTTCCTCCATGTTTGCCCTGATGACCCAGGATGTACCTCTGATTCTGATCTCCCATTACATGTTTTCAGGTGTCGATTCTTTTGTACTTTGTGCCATCCCCATGTTCGTTCTGGCCGGCGAAATAATGCTCTACGGAGGAATGACGCGTTCCTTAACAGATTTGTCCGATGTACTGGTGGGTAAAATCCGGGGCGGGCTCGGCCATACCAATATTCTGGCCAGCATTTTTTTTGCAGGAATTACCGGTTCTGCAACAGCCGACACGACCGCAATCGGTTCGATCCTTATTCCGGCGATGTCCGGAAAGGGGTACAGCAGGGCATACAGTACCGCGATCACCATTGCATCATCAGTTATCGGTCCCATCATTCCACCCAGTTTAACATTCGTTATTTATGCGCTGGCAGTGGGGAATGTTTCAATTGGCGGGTTGTTTCTGGCCGGGATTATTCCCGGTATTCTCACCGGCATCGGATTGATGGCGATTAATTATATCATCAGCCGAAAACGCAATTATGAGAAACGATCAGAATCTTATTCCTGGGGAGAAATTTTAAAAATTGTTCGCCAGAGCCTGGTTGTCATCGTCATGCCGCTTTTGATCGTCGTAGGTGTGATCAGTGGCGTATATACAGCAACGGAGTCGGCCGCTGCCGCTTCTGCCTATGCGCTTGTCGTCTGTCTGTTGATTTTTAAAACGTTGAAATTTTCAGATCTGGGAAAAATTTTTTTTAACAGCGCCAAAGTCAGTTCCATCATGTTTCTGTTGCTTGCCACAAGCAA
>JAKSBO010000197.1 GCA_022361095.1 Desulfobacterales bacterium
TCCACCTCCAGGGCGGAACTGATGGAGATCAGGTTGTCATTCCTAGCAATGACATTGGGATCGTTCACAAATTCAGAGGATCTGAAATAGAACATGGGATTGTCGGCGATATATCTATACAATTCCTTTGATCCCATACACAGGGAGGCAACGGCCCGCTCGGGGAGAAAATTTTTTCTGCGGTTGGTGATGACTTTCTGTTTGAACAAAGGCAGAATGCTGTCCGTGATCACCTGGGTATGGATGCCAAGATCCTTTTTACCTGCCAGATAGGGCATGATGGCATGGGGCAGATGCCCAAAACCGATCTGCAGCGTGGCACCGTCATCCACCAGCTGGCTGACATAATGGCCGATGCGTTCCACAACGGTTTGATTTTTGGTCTTGGGCAGGGATTCCAGGAGTTCTTCTTCGTATTCCACCAAATAATCGATATCATCGATGTGCACCAAAGAATCGCCCCAGGTTCTGGGCATTTGGGGATTGACCTGGGCAATGGTAACCCGGGCATTTTTCATCCCCGAAAGGGTGATATCAACCGAAATACCTAAAGAACAGTACCCATGGGCATCCGGCGGACTGACCTGAATCAGGGCAACATCCAGGCCTATTTCATTGTTCCGGAAAACTTTTGGAATCTGGGACAGGTAGGCCGGGATATAGTCAATTTTTCCTTCAAATGCAAATTTACGCATAAGCACGGAAATAAAAAACAGTTTAATGGAAAACCGGGATGAAAAATTGTCATCATTGAGATATTCCGCCAGGGTGGTCGACAGCATCTGATATACAACAATATCCTGAAGGGACTGATCTTCGACCATGGTCCGGATCAGGTGCTGGGGCTCTCCGCATCCTGTACCGATGAATACCCGTGAACCATTGCGAATTTTTTTTACACTTGCTTGTGCGGTGAGTAGCTTATCAGGACAGACTTGTTTTAAATCCATGCAGTTTCTCCTGCCGGGTCAATGCCAGAGTCGAAATTTTTGGGCCCATGTACAGGTTAAAGCAAACCACAAATTGGATTGATAAGCAATTATTTTTATAATGTTCATCCGCCTTAAGCCATGCAAGGACCGGGGTGAGGCGGCCCACCCCGGCAAAATTTATTTTTACGAAAACCGCTGCTTCTTTTTATTTCTCCGACGTCCTAATACCCTATCAATTCTGCCCCGGTGTGATGGTTCGGGGCTCAAAATCCAATGTGGTAAAATAATCCGCCATGGTCTCTGCCCTGCGGATCAGTTCAATGCTGCCGTCGGTTTTAAGCAAAAGTTCCTTGGGACGCAGCTGGCCGTTATAGTTAAATCCCATGGCATGTCCGTGGGCCCCGGTGTCGTGGATAATCAGGATGTCGCCGTGCTGGGTTTCAGGCAGTTGTCTCTGGATGGAAAACTTGTCATTATTTTCGCACAGCGCCCCGACGACGTCCACTGTTTTTAAGGGTGCGGATTCCGGTTTGTCATGGATATGAATATGATGGTAGGCGCCATACATGCCGGGGCGCATCAGCGCCGACATGGATGCATCCACGCCCACATAGTTCCGGTAGGTGTTTTTGTGATTGATCACGGAGGTCACAAGGACGCCGTGGGGGCCGGTGATATACCGGGCACTTTCCATATACAATTT
This sequence comes from Desulfobacterales bacterium, assembly GCA_022361095.1. Taxonomy (GTDB): domain Bacteria; phylum Desulfobacterota; class Desulfobacteria; order Desulfobacterales; family Desulfobacteraceae; genus Desulfobacter. The sequence goes on from JAKSBO010000197.1 coordinate 1,636, forward strand.
GGGTACCCAGCCGTTTTTCGCCTTAAACTTCTCAAAGGAACGGATAATGCCGCCGGCCATACCTTCCAGATTAAATGGTTCGGCATTCGGGGTATAGGGAATACCTAATCCGCCGCCGATATTGATAAATTCAAACCGGATATCAAGGGAACGGCTTACATCTTCGATCAACGCCAGCAGCATGTCCGCCGTGTCAATCATGTATTGGAAATTAAGCTCATTTGACGCCATCATGGTGTGCAGGCCAAATCTCTTGACACCCAGGGAGATCGCCTGCTCATAGGCTGAAAAAATCTGCTCCCGGGTCAGGCCGTATTTGGCTTCTTCCGGTTTGCCGATAATGTCGTTCCCCTGGCGTGCCGCGCCGGGATTGTATCTGAAACACAGCAAATCAGGTACAGCCGGCAGTTTTTCAATCAAGGAGATATCATCCAGGTTTATGATGCTGCCGCCATTATCCATGGCCGCTTTCAACTGTTCCCGGGTGGTATTGTTGGAGGTAAACATGATATCGTCGGCATTGCTCCCAATTTTACGCGCCAGCGCTATTTCCGGCACCGAAGAACAGTCAAAGCCAAACCCCTGGGCTTTGAGAAGCGCCATTACAGTAGGATTCGGCAGTCCTTTTACCGCAAAATACTCTTTGAATCCTTCAATGGGCGCAAAGGCGTTATTCAGGGCCCGGCATGTTTGAATGATCCCGGTTTCATCGTAGATATGAAAAGGGCTGCCAAAGGCTTCAACGGCCTCCTGGACTATCTTTGACAATCTCTCTTTGAATTCAGGTGACATGGGCATGGTAATAATTCCTTTTATATTAAATTAGACATCGTCCGGCAGCTTAATCTTGGCGCTCTCTTTAAATGTGGAAAGCACAATAAACGTTTTGGTTGTCTTTACGCTGCTTATATGGGCGATCCGGGTTTGAATCAGTTCTTCCAGTTCATTGTTGCCGGAGACTTTTATTTTGATCATCAGGAGGTCTCCGCCTGCCAGATAATGGACTTCCTGGACCTGTTCAATGGTTGCCAGTTGTTCACCGGTTTCCCGGATCTTGGATGGATGGGCCGCCTGGATACTGACAAAAGCGGTCATGGCACCGCCGAACATATCCGGGTTCAGACGCACCTCATAGCCCTGGATAATTTTTTTTGCCTCCAGTTTTTTAATCCGTTCAAGCACAGCGGAAGGGGCCATCCCAATGGTTCTGGCAACCTCAACATTGGGTATCCGGGCTTTTTTCTGCAAAATTTTAAGAATTTCCAGATCAGTTTTATCCATACCAAAACATTCAAATTATGCTAAATTTACCATATAAGTTTTATTCTTACGGAAAGATATTCTCTATCTCACATAAAGTCAAGAATATTATTCTCTATAAATCCAAAAAATGCATAATAAATTCTCACACCACAAGTTTTGCCGAAATCTTAGGTAATTTGATTTTGGTTGATAAAATATCGTGTTTCGTATACATGTAAATTTTAAATAACGGCCACGGGCCGACCTGGCCTATCAAGACCCGGGCTCGACCCACAACACCACATGAAGGTAACCTAGCAACTTAATTGGTTCTTTACATATATAAAAAACCATGGCCGACCTGGTCTTTCACCGAGGTTGCGCCACAACAAATCACAAAATAAGCGAATCGGTTAATTTAGTTTTTCATAAAAA
>JAKSBO010000171.1 GCA_022361095.1 Desulfobacterales bacterium
TCGAAATACGCCATGTATTCAGAAGGTTTTAATTTGCGACCGCCTTGTACTTGACACAATTTTACGGTTTTCGTTAAGGCACTATTTAGGCGATAAATGAGATGAAATAAGTATTTCAGAAAATATATTGAGAATCAATAGCTATTAATAGGAAACGGCGGTTTTTTGGCACCCTGCTGCCGATGGTTATATCCGGGCAGCAGGGCGATTTGTCGGTCTTTTGTTTTATTCCGTTACCCCATGGTTTAATGTTTCAGGCATCTGCGTCAAGGGGTGTTCCTGCCGGTCCTCCTGCCTGTCATGCACCTGCTGTTCTTCTGCCGGTGATGGGGCGGGTTCCGGTTTTGTGACATCAGGGGGGGATTCCGGTCCCGGAGACATGTTTTGCGTCTTTTTGATATCTTTTTGCACCCGCTGTTGAATTTCCTTGTAGGCTTCCTCCAGAGATGTTTTCATCACGGCGACGCGGCCTTCGCTCATGATGATGCGCTGCAATTCCGGTATTTTAACCCTGGACGTTGCCTTCAGGTATACAGGCTGAATAAAAAATACGCTGTTTTCCACCAGCAGTATAATCATTTTACCCCTGACCACGGATGAGCCTGCCTGGTCCCACAATGTAAACGCCCGGGCAATGGCCGGATCCTGGTTTATCATCGCGTTGATCTGGGCGGGGCCGAACACCAATTCGCCTTTGGGGAAATCATAGATGATAATTTTTCCGTAATTGTCACCGTCACATCCGGCCACGGCCATGGACCGCAGGTTATCCTTACCTTTTGGGAACATGGGCAGCAGCAGCATAAAATCCAGTTTCCCGGATTTGATGAGGTCAAGGGTCAAATAATACGGTTTGTTTGGAACGGTATTATTCTCTTGTTGTCCCAGGGTTTTCGCAAATGTCCATAGATCTTCCTGCTGAAAAAAGACCTGGGGGTCGGTCTGATGGTACTTGGCATAGACCTGCATCTGGATGTCAAACAGATCTTTGGGATACCGTACATGGGGTTTCAAGTGATCCGGGATTTTGTCCCGGGATTTGAAAAGGCCCGGATAAATTTTGTCATACGCTTTGATAATGGGGTCTTTGGTGTCGTAGATATAAAAATCCACACTGCCGTTATACGCATCCACTGCAATTTTTACACTGTTCCTGACGTAATTCATCGGCATACCGTTAAGCATAACCGTCGGTGCGGCCGGATAGTGGTTGGCGTGGGTATAGGCGTCCACAATCCAGAACAAGCCTTTGGGCGTGTAAACGGCATATGGGTTTTTATCCAGCAAAAGAAAAGGGGTGATCGTCCGGATGCGCTCCATGATCTGCCGCCGGAACAGCAATTTGGTCTTATCATTGATTTTTGTGGATAAAAATATGTTTTTATCTTTAAGGTAATAGGCAAAAAGAAATTTCCGTACCAGAGAAGAGATGGGTACGCCCCCCTTTCCCTGGTAATTTGTCTTGGCATTGCTGCTGCCCTTGGGGTAATCCAGTTCACCCACGCCATTGGGTGCCAGGGCATAAGGATAGGGGTTTAATCCGTAATATACTCTAGGTTCGGCCAAGTCCAGGCCGTATTCTGATTTCGGCGGAATATTATGAAGCAGCCAGTTCATGGATTCCCCCCCCTCCTGGCTTGCCGAAGACATAACCGCACCATATCCATGGGTATAGAGCAGGTGGTCATTGATCCAGTTCTGGGTTCCCCCGGGCAACTGGTCATAGCTCAGTTCCCTCATGGACATGAAGACCTGCCGGTATTGCCCGGAAACCGTATACCTGCCCACGCTGACCTGTGGAAAGGTATAGTAGGTGCGCAACTCCTGAAGCTGTTCGTAAACCGTTTTGAGCGTGTCAGGATCCCACACCGGTATATTTCGCAGCACATTCTGCACCTGGGGTGCGGTTGTGTTGACCGGAAACCGCTGGTGTTCAAAGTTCCGGGTTTCAACGTCAGACAGGTTGAACGCGTCTAATGCAGCGGTAATATTTTTTTGAATGTAGGGACTTTCCCTGACGATTTCGTTGGGTTTTACCCAGTAGGTTTGTATAAATTCAGGCAGATAATCCGTATAGCGCAGCACAAGAACCAACGCCAGGCCGATCAGGGTACCGATGAACACTTTATGACCCTTTTTAAATTGAAGCACAACCACAAGTGAAGCAGCTGCGGCGGCAATGAAAAATAAAGAGAGCCAGATCAGGGGCAAGGTCACCTTCATCTGAACATATCCGGGCCCAAAGAACAGGGGCAGGTGGCCGGCATCATAGGCCAGGTTAAATCGCTGTAGAATGAAATCCATGATTTCAAGACCGAAGATCACCAGCAAAAGGAGGCTTAAATGCCATTTGGCTACGGTTGAAAAATCGAAAAGCCGTTTGGTCAGTATCCGGTTTTTGATGATATATAGGACCAGTAAAGCGATCAGCAGCACCACCACGGCTACCAGCAAACGCCGCTGAAGCAACGAATAGATGGGAAGGGAGAACAGATAAAAGGAGATATCCGTTGAGAAGAACGGATCTTTTACCCCCATATCAGTACCAAAGATATAAAAAAGAAATTTTTCCCAGTCATGATAGATGGGGATCGCCAGAGGCAAACTCAATACCAGGGAAAGGGGGGTATAAAACAGCAAGGAGCCTGACTGAAAATGCTTTAAAATTCTGGCAGATTTTCTGTTTGCTTTTTCCGGCATATCCGGAAGCCGCCTGAGAACCCGTGCGGCGATCTGAAAATTCAAAAAAAAGATCAAAAAGAAAAAAACGGTCACACTGAAGAACACGATATATCGATAAGAGAGGCGCTGCCAGTAATAAGACAGGTAGCCCATTGAATCAAACCACCAGATATCCACCAGTCCGTCAACGGCCACCACGCTGATCAGGCCGGACAGAATAAGCAGGAATATCAGAATGCCGCCTCCGATCAACAATGGGCGCTTCAATTTATGTGTAAAGGTTTCGGATGTCATGGCCATACCCCAATTTAATTAAGGGCCACCTCTAATAATTGCCTTTTGGCTTGAGTTCGAGGCACCCTAAGGTTCAGGAAAAAATATTCAACAGACAGCATATGTATAATGCTGCTTCATAAAAAGACAATAGGAAAAAAATAAGGGGGGCATCAATTCCCTGATTTAAACGGATTTGTCTATTGAATGATGTTTATCGTGCCCTGTTTACGGGCCGGTGCCGGGGACGCTTCCCTTATATAGCCGATGGCAGCAGACGAGCAGATCGTATGTTCCTTGGGGATGCCCATCTCAAGCAGATACGCCCGGATGTCCGGATCATACCGAAGCCAATGGAGTTGATTGATATAACAGCTTCCCAGTCCAAGAGACTGCGCGGCAAGGAAAATGTTGCCAAGGGCCAGGGCACAATCTGCCATGGCATTTTCGTAATTGGGTTTATTGGAGGCAATAATGAGTGTGGGGGCGTTGTGGTAAAAGGAGGCTGTAAATTAAATTGTGTAACTGCTCATGATTCTATAAGTTACCCAGAACTTGAATCGAAGGATGAGCACACACATGGACGACAAAAAACTTGAAGCTCTGGCAAAAGAACTTGCCAAAGATGTCAAATCAGAAAAA
>JAKSBO010001148.1 GCA_022361095.1 Desulfobacterales bacterium
TTTTGATGTGAACAGCGGATCAGGGAATATAGATATTTTACAGGGGAGCGGTGAAGGAGAAGCAAACGGCAATATCGGCGGCAGCCTCTCTTTCACAGGCAATCGTGTTTCAAATCAAGGTACTGTCGTTGTCAGCTCGGGTTTTATCGGCTTCACAGGTACCGGATTAGGAGATGCGGTTACAATGGGAAACACTGCAAAAGTGTCTGTCAGCGGTAGTGCCGAGGATGGTGTTTATTATGATGCCGGTGTTGTGAAATACGAGGCTGAAAAGGGAAATATCGTTCTTTCTTCCGGTTCTGTGACAGATGTTTCAGCAGGTAGTGAATACGGCAACAGTGGTGCAATATGGATTGAAAGCACCAACGGTAACGCCGAGATTTCAGGCATACTTTTAGGAAGTGTGGTCTCTGGAGCAGGCGGATCATTTATTATGGACACCCAAAACTATGGCGATCTTTCCCTGCTTGTTGGAAAGCTGTCTGAAAACGGTTTTAGTTCCGCCATTGATTTACGGATACGGCAGGGTGATGTTTCTCTGACCTCTAATGTGACATCGTCAAGCTTCAGGCTTTCCGCAGACACCGGCGATGTGGATATTGATTCTGTTATTTACGCTTCTGGCAGCACAGGAGGCCTGGTTGAGATCTATTCCGGAAAAACGCTCACACTCTCGTCGTCAACCAGGATTTATGCCGGCAGTACCGGCGCGGGTGAAGACGGCGGGCGCATCATCCTTGGCAGCGGGTTGGGGAATGACGGCTACATGCATTTGAACAAATCTGTTCTGGATGTTTCAGCCGATGACGGAACCGGAGGGTCCATCTATTTGAGGGTCGCCAGGACTGCAGACAATACCGGTATAGCGCTTGATATGGGCTCTGCTGAATTTATCGGCGCGTCCAGCAGTATCATAGAAGCGGTTAAAATTTACCAGGATTCTGAGGTTACCGCATCAGATCTAACTGCCTGGAAACAGGATGCAGTCAGTTTTATATCCAGTACAGGAAGCAGTGTAAACGGTGTTTCCCTGATTGCCGGCATAGAAGTTCAAACCAGCGACAATATGGAGATTAATACGGATATTGATCTGACAGGCTGGCGGTTTGGAAGTCAAGATGCACCGGTGGCTTTGAGTTTTATTGCAGGCGGAAACCTGACGGTCAATGGTGATATTATTGATTATGAGACCGCTGCAATGGATTTGCAGAAGGATACAGCACAGTTGACCAGTTTTCTTAATTTCAAGGCAGGCGCGGCGCTTGCACAAAGCGGTGATATTATCCGGACTTCCGATCCCTTTGCAGTCCAGAGCGGAGCAGGGAACCTGACGTTTGCCGACAAGGTAATGGTTTACACGGAAGGCGGCAGTATAAATTTTGCTTCCGGCGGATCCACTACCATAGGTCAAATCCAGGGAAATGCAATCCAGGATGATTACATGAGCTACAATCATCTTAATTACAATCTTGCCTCCTATTCAGGAACAATAAAGGGAAAAACAGGAGCGGATTTGATTATCAAGGGGGGGGTGATCCAGACGGCTACCGGGGATATCTCCCTTGATGTGGGTGGTGACCTTAATCTCCTCAGGCCGCCGGAGATTACGGGTGACTATTGGGGGGCCATAAGAACGACCGGCCAGGGCCCTGTTGTCGATGTTGATGCTTTAGCGGATATTTACGGAGATCTTTGGGATATTTTAAAAGATATTATATTACCCATTGCATCACAAAGAGAGCAGGAGAAATACAGTCAATGGAACAGCGGCGGCAGCATATTCATACAAACCGACGGTGACGTGAATACCATGCTGGCAACAAACTCAGGATCAAAAAATTTTGTCTTAAATCCTGACGCATGGGACGGATTAGATGAAACGACCGATAATGACGGGGTTTGGTCGGCCAATTACAATGGGTTATCTGCCACCCAAGGCATTGCTGCCATGGGCGGAGGCAATGTCTTTGTATACTCCCTGGGCAGTTTTTACGGCCAGGCGGGCACTTTCGGAGAAGGTGATCTTACCGTCAGTGCAATGGGAGAAATTAACGGCCGCTTTTTAACTAAGGAAGGGAGCTTAGAGATCACCAGTATGGGCAGCATCGGTGCAATGAGCGATGATCAGGTTATTGAACTCTTTGATTCCCAGGCTGTGCTCAGCGCCCAGGGCAACATAACCCTGGCATCGGTTCTGAATCCTAGTATTGCTATCACGGAGCTGTCTGACAATTATCAATGGAACCTGCAGTACACCCAGGATACATCCGTCTCAATGACGGCAAGAACCGGGGATATAACCCTGACGGGAGCGCCTGATACCAGTTTTAGTCTGGATCAAAGCAGGGCTGTGGTGCTTCCGCCGGATCTTTATATGAAAGCGGGCCGGGATGTAGTCATAAAAAATCAGTTTTATATGCCCCCCTCCGCTTCAGGTAATATAGAGATATATGCCGGAAGGGATATAACCGGTGATTCAGGGTCTGATACGAAAACTGATTTCGGTATTTATATGTCCGATCTATACCCCGAAGATATTTATGGCAATCATTCAGTTGACGACACTGAGAGTATCAGCCAGATGAGTGATTTGCAAACCTATGAGCGGCATTCAGATACATTAGTCCGCCAAGACGATTATACACCTGCGGTTTTTGAGGCCGGCAGCGATATCAGGGACATTCAACTGGCAGTGCCCAAGGCGGCAGTGTTGGTGGCGGGAAGGGACATCGCCAACATCAAGTATATCGGGCAGAATGTTCATGAGACAGATAGTACGGTTTTTTATGCCGGCAGAAATATCTATTTCAGCAATACTAATGTAAGCAAAGGCAATGAGCCTGGAATCCTTGTGGGCGGCCCCGGACTGATCCTGGTTCAGGCCGGAAACAATATTGATCTTGGCGCTTCGGACGGAATACAGGCAACAGGAAACGTCACCAATTCAGTTTTACCTGATGCAAGCAACGATCTCATGGTGATTGCGGGATATGCAAAAAATTTCATTAAAGATGAAATGGATAAATTTTTTGATGATCTTCGCCAGGCCGGGATGGATTTTATCGCGGCACGCTCAGACATGGACGAGACCCTGGCAGAACAGATTGTAGACGATACCAGGGAAAATGTAATTGCCCTCTTTTTTGACGGGTCATCAAGCGGCGAGGGAAATATCAGCCTGGTCAATTCCAAAATTTATACCAGCGGCGGCAGCGGCAATATCTATGCTATTGCCGGTGGTACCATTGATGTGGGGCGCTCATCCATTGCATCTCCTCCGATTCTCGGTGAAGCAAGCGAAGATGAAGAGAGTTCAGGAATCTATACAACAGCTGGCGGTGTAATAAAAATTTACGCAAAAAATGATATCAACGTTAATGAATCAAGGGTAATGACTTTTGCCGGGGGAGATATAGATATTCTTTCCGATTACGGTGATTTGAATGCTGGACGGGGATCTAAGGCAGCCGTGGCTGCTTCAACAACTTATTATGTTAAACAAAATGACGGCACCTACAAAGTTGTGTACGAACCCCCGGCAGTGGGCAGCGGTGTCAGGGCAACCGCGCCTGATTATAATGATGCGGGCGATATCTACGCTACGGCATGGGAAGGGGATATTGACGCCGGGGAAGCCGGAATTGCCGGTAATAATGTCACCCTGGCCGCACAGCAGGTTCTCAATGCCCAAAATATTCAGACAACAGGACTTGCTATCGGGTTTACAAAACCCTCTGAGAGTTCCGGTTCAATCGGGGGGCTTACCGGTAGCGGCGGCGTTTCAGAGACCGGCCTTGCGACACAGGAAAATACGCAATTGGCTTCAGCGAAGAAACGGTTTTCGGAGTCGTTGCCGGAAGGCTATAGTTTTGAGCCTAAGTGGGTTGATGTTGAAGTCGTGGGGTTTGGAAAGGCGGATGAGGATGAGGATGAAGATAAGCAAACATAGAAGAGAAAAACTGCACAGTGGAGGGGTAAGGTGAAGCCTGGAAAAATAGTTGTGGGCCTGTGGGGCTGTTTTTTAATTACGATAGTCATGTTGTCTGTTTGTCTCCCTGACGCAGATGCGTGGTGGAATGATAAGTGGGAATACAGGAAAAAAGTGGCCTTGGATACGTCCTCATCAGGTGCGTATATACAGCAGAATTTAATGGACTTCACTGTCCTTGTGCGGTTGCATTCAGGCAATTTCGATTTTACCAGGGTTAAGGAAAACGGAGAGGACCTGCGGTTTGTCAACGGTGATGATACCACGCTTTTAAAATACCATATAGAGATGTTCGATGCCTTTGACGAAATTGCCCTTGTATGGGTCAAGATACCTAATTTGGCACCGTCAAGCAATCAGAACAGCATCTGGATTTACTACGGAAATGAGAGTGCGGTTTCAGGCCAGGACAGCAAAAGCAGCTTTGATTCCCTTTACCAGGCAGTTTATCATTTCAACGAGTTTGAAGGCCCACCCCAGGATGCAGCATCTTATTCTGTTCATTCATCCGAATACCTTGCCGGGCAGGGCCTTGCCGGCGTCATTGGCAATGGGGCCACATTCAGCGGTGCCGGCTATATGAAAATTCCGGATAACCCGGCCCTTGTTTTTGACAAAGGCCTGACCTTTACAACCTGGATCAAAATATTCCAGGAACAGGATGATGCCTGGCTGTTTCATAGAAAATCCGGTGATAAAAGTATCTCCATCGGCATTAACGGCACAAAAGTTACGGCAGAAATTAGGGAGGCTGAATTTGTTCACAGCCTGGAACAGACGACGGACCTCCCCCTGGAGGGCTGGCATCATCTTGCGGTAACCATAAACCCTGATGGTAAATTGGTCATTTATCTTGATGGTGCAGAAGCCCAATGGATGAAAGCAGATGCGGATTTGTCCGGAATCACAGGAGATGTTTTCATTGGTGGTAGTGAAGACGGGACTCATTATTTTTCAGGAGATATGGATGAACTCAGAATTTCAAGCGTTTCAAGACCCGGGGCATGGATAAGGGGGCTTTTTACGTCACAGGGGCCTGCCGCAAGCCTTTGTTCATATGCCATTGAAGAGATCAATGAAAGCTCCGGCGGACTGCCGGTTTTTTATCTTGCAACCATATTTAAAAATATAACAATTGACGGGCTTGTGATCATTGGCCTTCTACTCGTTTTGTCAGGCATCTCATGGATGGTAATGATCAGCAAGGGCGTGTTTCTATTCAGCACCGCAAAAGGGAATAAAATATTTTTAAATACATACCAGCAGGCAAATGATCCGGTTGAGCTCTCAACGGGTGTGAACAATTTTAATGGATCAGGGCTGTACAGGATATATGAGAACGGGTGCAAATCACTTGATCTTAAAAAGACGAAAACGGCCGTTGATTCTGTGGATCCAGATCTCCTAGAAAACAAGCCGGTAATAACACAAGTAAAACTTGACGCTTTCAAGGCCACCCTTGAAAAAGGTCTGGTCGATGAATCCAAAAGGCTGAATGCATGGCTTCTTGTGCTGACCATGTCTATTTCAGGCGGCCCGTTTTTAGGACTTTTGGGAACGGTGTGGGGCGTTATGAATACGTTTGCCGCAATGGCAGAAGCCGGGGAGGCCAATATCATGGCCATTGCCCCTGGTGTAGCGTCGGCCCTGTCCACGACAGTGTTCGGACTGATCGTCGCGATTCCCGCCTTGTTCGGGTACAACTACCTGGCAGGGAAAATAAGGGATATAACAGCGGATTCCGGTATTTTTGTTGACCAGTTTGCTTTGAAAGTGGCTTCGGTTTACGGAGAAAAAAGATGAGACGAAATCTTTACAGCCAGGAAAGTTTTGATGAAATCAATGTAACACCGCTTCTGGACCTTGCCTGGACCCTTCTTGTTGTTTTTATTATTGCTGTTACAGCATCTGTCCAGGGGATCAAGGTAAATCTTCCAAAAGCAAGTGATGTGCCAAGTCTTGCAAAACCAAAAACAAAGGCGATTACAATTGACGACAAGGGGCAGCTTTACCTAGATGCTTATCCCGTATCCATGGGGGAACTGGAAACAAGCCTGCGTGCCCATAAGGCTGTTGATCCGAATTTCCCGGTGGTTATAAAGGGCGATGCGAAGATTTATTACCAGAATGTCATGGATGTTCTGGATCTTATGCAGAAACTTGAAATATCTCAACTGGGCCTTGTTACCCAAAAATTGGTGAAATAGAAAATGAATTACACCGGCGAAAATAAAAAGAGATTTTTGATCGTTGGCATTTCTTTTCTGGTGTTTGTCTGTCTGTGTACATGTTCCTTTTTAGTTTTGAAATTTTTTTTGAAAAATGACAGTGGTGTAAGGAAAAGGCAGATACAGCGGGTCACCCTGGTAAAACCACCTCCACCTCCGAAAATAAAGGAGAAGCCGCCTGAACCGGAAGTTAAGAAGGTTGAAGAGATTGTTGAGCCGGAGCTTAAAGATCCGGTTGAGAAGGATATGGATGATTCCATGGATGATGATGTGCCGCCTGGAGAAGATCTGGGACTTGATGCCGATGGGACAGGCGGTGCCGACGGATTTGGACTCAAGGCAAAAAAAGGGGGGCGTTCTCTGATCGGGGGCAGCGGCGGAGACAAGTCTTTATTAAGGCGATATGCCTGGTACACCCGCATGCTCCAGGATGAGATTCGTGAAAAGGTTAATTCATATCTTGAAGACAAGGAGGATCTCCCTGGCGGAAAGCATAAAATGCTTCTCTGGATAATGCTGGACAAAAAAGGAAATATGGTTCTGAGAAGCATCCCAAAGTCATCCGGAATCTTAAAAGTGGATGATGCTGTCGAACAGGCAATCGCGGGGCTCAAGGTTAGTGAAATGCCGCCTGAAGAGATGCCTAAATTGCTGAAAATTAAAGTGACGTTTAAAAGCTGAAAATAGTGCTGTGATGCTATGATTTATAAGAAAGTCTGTGTAACTTACTCAGATCTTTCAAGCTTTGTTGTGGGCTATGCCTGGCAATTGATATGTCAGGTCGGCCCATGGCCGTTTATATGAAACCACCTAAAATGGAGTGTTTGAAAGTGCTTACTGTCTGGAAAAAAATTTCAATTTTTGTAGTTTTGGTGTTGATTGCGACAGGTCTTCACTGCTCTGGTGTTTTTGCTGAGGATATAAAAAAGACAGGCGGTTTTGACTCCACAGAAGCACTGATAGAACTGATGAAAGAAAAAGGGGTAATTAACGATGAGGAAGCACAAGGCTTTTTAAAACGCTACAAAGAACAAGCTGTGAGGACAAAACAGACGATTACAATTTTGCCCCCGGAGAATCAGGAGGAATACATAAAAAATGTTTCAAAGGGTATGACCGAAAAACTTACAAAAGATTTAAGCGACTTGAAACAAAATTACGAATTCAGGTCTGATGATCTTATAAGAAAGACCATTGTCCTGCAAAGAGAGGTCGAACGGCTGGAGGAGTTGATGACTGAAGAACATAAGCCCATGCTTCAGAAATCATCTTGGGCACAAAGGATACGTTTTGGCGGTGACATACGTTTAAGGCACGAATCGACCTTGTTTGATGAAAACAATGCGACTGACATTGAAGATCCCAGCGACCCGGGGACGACAATCAATTCGACAAACGACAGGCACAGGCAAAGAATCCGGCTTCGGGTGGCGGCAAAAGCAGAACTGTTTGACCCAAGCGAAGTTAACGCAGGAAAGGTTACGGCGGGTTTCAGGGTTGCTACCGGAAGCATAGACAATCCGGTTTCAACAAACCATACACTGGGTAGCGCCGGCAGCAGCCATTCTGATATTGTACTGGACAGGGCTTACGTTGACTGGACATATAAGCCTGAAACAGAGATCTGGGGAGGAAAAATTCCCCAGGTTTCACTAACAGGCGGTATTATGAATAATCCCTGGATGTCCACAAATCTTGTCTGGGACAGTGACCTCGCGTTTGAAGGCGTTTCTGTTAAATTGATTTCAGATACAAATAGGATGAATAATTTCAACGGTTTTTTTACTGCTGGATATTTTCCCCTTGAAGAATCGGAGTGGAGCCAAAGTGATAAATATTTTCTGGGCGGGCAGATCGGATTTGAACACCGGCCAACGTATGGATGGAAATACAAAATTGGTGCAGCGTATTATGATTACTATAATGTTGAAGGCTTTCCGATAACAAGTACCACTAGGACGACGGCAGACGAACAAGAACTTGCCCGCATGGCACCCAAATATATGCAAAAGGGTAACACCGTGTTCGATATGGACCAGACCGTAAATCCGAACGGAACGACCTATGGCCTGCTGGCTGATTTTAAACTCCTGAATATAACAGGGCAAATCACGAATTCTCTCTTTTATCCGATCTGTATATCCCTGTATGGAGACTGGGTTAAAAACCTTGGGTATGATGCAGACGAAATGGCAAGTAAAGCAGGGGTTTCAAAAAACTATATTGAAAGTATTTCAGGCGATACAGGATACCAGGTTGGTCTAAAGGTTGGACATCTTAAACCAAGACAAAGATGGGAATGGAATTTGTTTGTCGAGTACCGCTATCTTGAAAGCGATGCGGTTATCGATGCGTTTACTGATTCAGATTTCCATATTGGGGGAACAAATGCCAAGGGGTTTATTTTTGGCGGGGAACTCGGTCTTTATGAAAATATATGGCTTAAGGCAAGATGGATGAGTGCCAACGAAATAGATGACATGCAGATGTTAGGGAATACGCAGTTGGACGATCTGTCTGTGGATACATTCCAACTAGACCTAAATGCAGAATTTTAAAATTAGGTAAAAAGCAATGGCAAAAATAATCATTAAAGTATTGATAATTTTGATAATGATGTCCGGTATTGGCGGAACGGGTTATCTTCTGTATATCAAAAATGGCCTTGATGCGCAAATCGTATCCCTGAATAAAGAGATTGAAGACGGGAAAAAAAGAATCCGTACAATACAAAAGAAATATGCCCAGGAAAAAGCAAAACTAGGTACCTGTATGCGTGTGAAAATGGCCGAAGAGATAAAGAGTGCCAAGCTTATCAAGCAAATATCGGAGCTTGAAAAAGAAAAACTTGCCGTCCGGAATCAACTGGATGGAGTTGAATTAAAGATTGCATCTTTAAATACACTCATTGCGAAGATGAAAACCATAAGAGCTGAACTTGAAGAAAGCAGGCAAAAGGTGGTGGAGAAATATAGGGCTGCGGTAAAGTCGGAAAAAGAAAAGACCGCTCAGATAAAAGATCTCGAAACGAAAAAGAAAGCGTTGGAATATGAAATAAGCCATCTTGAAAAAAAGGTGGATAGAAATTTTAAACATAACCAGAGACTGAGTGAAATAGCCGAGGAACTAACCGAGAAATACAGAGAAAAAGCAGGTCAAGGTTCAGAGCCTTTCACAAAACTGGGGATGATTGAAATGGAACATCTGCTGCAGGACTATATAAAAAAAATAGACAAAGAAAAAA
>JAKSBO010001137.1 GCA_022361095.1 Desulfobacterales bacterium
CGAACCGGAAGTACGGCGGAACCGGCCTCGGTTTATCTATTTCAAGGGAACTTGCCAAACTGCTCGGTGGGTTTATCCATCTTGAAAGCCGTGTGAATCAGGGCAGCACCTTTATTGTCGTTATTCCCGAAAACCATGATACTCAGCCGCCCAAAGCCCAAACCAAGGAAAATACAGTGCCGGAATCAGAGATGCCGGTACAAAAAACGGTACCGGAAAAAGTGCCAAAAAAACCGGGCCTGCCCGACGGCGTCTCTCTAAAGGGTGACTTTATCGGGGATGACAGAGAAAATTTGGATCCCGGGGACAAGGTACTGCTGGTTATTGAAGATGACTATAAATCAGCCGAACTGATGCGGGATTATTCAAGAGAGCGCGGGTTCAAATGCATCGTGGCTGAAAACGGGGAAACCGGACTCTATTTTGCCGAATATTATCTGCCCAGTGCCATTATCCTGGATATCGGGCTGCCCGGTATTGACGGCTGGACGGTTATGGAACGGCTGAAAAATAATTCCGGCCTGAGTCATATTCCGGTTCATTTCATGTCCGCAGGCGAGGGGACTATGGATGCTATGCGCATGGGCGCCATCGGGTTTTTATCCAAACCGATCAGCATTGCAAAGGTTGATGAAACCTTTGCAAATATTGAGAATATTATTGCTAAGCCGATTAAAAATCTTTTAATCGTGGAGGATGACCCTATCCAAAGTGAAAGTATGAAGGAGCTGATTGGCAACGGGGATGTTGTTACGACGATTGTGCCAACCGGGAATGAAGCGTATCAAAAGCTTTCAGAAGGCCTGTTTGACTGCATGGTACTGGATCTTGGCCTGGAAGATATGTCCGGATTTGAGCTGCTTGAAAAAATAAATAAAAATCATTCGTTATCCAGGATTCCGGTTATCGTTTACACCGGCAGGGACCTATCTGAAAAAGAAGATAAACAGCTTCGCCGGTATACGGAGAGCATCATTATCAAAGGCGCCAAATCACCGGAACGGCTCCTGGAAGAATCAGCCTTGTTCCTGCATCGTGTTGAGTCAAATCTTCCCAGGGATAAACAAAAGATATTGAAAATGGTGCATGCCAAGGAGACCGTACTGGGTGAAAAAACAATCCTGGTTGCCGATGACGATATAAGAAATGTTTTTGCACTTTCAAGTATCCTCGAAGACAAAGGCATGACGGTTATTGTTGCCCGGGACGGGGCGGAAGCCCTTGAAAAGGTAAGAAAACATAAAGAGATTGATATTGTATTGATGGATATCATGATGCCGAATATGGATGGGTATGAGGCAATAAAAACGATCCGCAAAGATGCCGGGAATAAAAAACTGCCCATCATTGCACTGACCGCTAAGGCCATGAAAGGCGACCGGAATAAATGTATTGAAGCCGGCGCAAATGATTATCTGGCAAAACCCGTTGATACGGATAAATTGGTTGCCATGCTCAGAGTCTGGTTATATTAATGCATAGTGCCAGGGAAAATATCAAAAATCAGCAGATAGAAATTCGGCTGCTGCTTGAGGCGGTCAGTCTGAAATATGGATACGATTTTAAAAATTATTCTTTTGCTCATTTAAAACGCAGGCTTGAAAAGCGTATGAACTTGAGCGATATGAACAATTTTTCACAAATGCAGCATCGTTTAATTTACGATGAGTCCTTTTTTAATTTGCTTTTGCTTGATTTGTCGATCAACGTGACAGAGATGTTCAGAGACCCGTGGGTTTATAAAAAAATCAGGGGGACTGTCATCCCTGTTTTGAAGACCTATCCATACATTAAAATCTGGCATGCAGGTTGTTCAACCGGGCAGGAAGTCTATTCAATGGCTATTCTTCTTGAAGAGGAAGGTATGAAGAAAAGAGCCCAGCTATATGCAACGGATTTTAATGAGTTAATTTTATCCAAGGCCAAAGACGGTATCTACCCGATGGATGTGATGCGTGAATATATAAATAATTATCAGAAATCGGGCGGGAAAAAAGATTTTTCAGACTATTATGCTGCTGATTATAGCCATGCGGTTATCAAGTGCAGCCTGAGGGATAAAATTCTTTTTTCATCCCATAATCTGGTTACGGATGGGGTTTTTGGTGAAATGAATCTGATTTTCTGTCGCAATGTTTTGATTTATTTCAACAAAGATCTTCAGAATAGAGTTCTCAAATTATTTCATGACAGCCTCTGCCCGGGCGGTTTTCTATGCCTGGGCACAAAGGAAAGCATCAAATTTTCCGAACTGTCGGATGCATTTGAGATCGTGTGTGACCAGGAAAAAATATATCGTAAGCGGCGTTAATCAAAAGGGACAATATACATGGCAGTATCGAAGCATTCATATGAAGCGGTTGTGGTTGGCGTTTCAGCCGGCGGACTGGCTGCGCTTGCAGAAATTCTGCCTAGGTTGGATAAAAACATGACCCTTCCTGTCATGATTGTGCAGCACCAAAGTAATGATTCCGATGATTTCCTTGTCAGATACTTTGATCGGTTGTGCCGGCATTCAGTGAAAGAGGCCGAAGATAAAATGCCGGTGGAATCCGGCACAATTTATTTTGCACCGGTAAACTACCATCTATTGGTGGAACCCGATAAAACCCTTTCCCTGTCAACGGACGCCCGGGTGAATTACTCTCGCCCTTCCATTGATGTCCTGTTTGAATCGGCAGCAGATACCTACACGGACCGGATAATCGGCATCATCCTGACCGGGGCTAACACGGACGGAACAACTGGTGCAGCCAGGATTAAAAAACTGGGGGGGCTGATCATCGTTCAGGACCCTGAAACCGCCGAGGCAGAAGCCATGCCGATGTCCGTAATCAGGCATGTCCAGGTAGACCATATCCTTCCTTTGAACAGGATAGGAGATTTCGTTAACAGTTTGAATTAAAAAAAATTATGAAGAAGATTTCCGTACTGGCCGTTGATGACCGGCCTGAAAACCTTTTGGCCCTGGAGAACCTTCTTGAATCTCCGGAACTGGAGATCGTAAAGGCCGGCTCCGGGCGTGAGGCGTTGTATAAAACAATTAATCATGAGTTTGCGCTTATCCTTCTTGATGTCCAGATGCCGGATATGGACGGATATGAGACGGCTGAGCTGTTAAGAAGTGTTAAAAAGACAAGGACAGTCCCTATTATTTTCGTTACAGCCGCGAACAAAGAAGATCATCATGTGTTTAAGGGGTATGAATCGGGTGCGGTTGATTATCTTCTTAAACCTTTGGAACCGGTTATTCTTACAAGCAAGGTAAAAATATTCACTGAACTGTATAAGCAAAGAATACTGCTTGAAGAAAAAACCGAAGAGGTCCGAAGTTTGAGAAATTACCTGTCCAATATTATTGATTCCATGCCTTCCATTCTTATCGGCGTGGATAACAAAACCCGGATCACACATTGGAATCTCCGGGCCAGGGAGATAACCCGAATACCAAAGGAGGTTGCCAAAGGCAAACCGCTTGAAAACATATTTCCACAACTTGAAAATGGTACGGAATATGTACAACAAGCCATTGAATCCCAGCAGGTGTATCATCATCCACGCTGCACAAGGCAGGAAAAAGGACGGCTTGTTTACGAAGACATTACCATTTACCCCCTGGTATCCAATGGCATGGAGGGCGCTGTGATCCGAATTGATGATGCGACCGAAAGAGTTAAAATGGAAGAGATGATGACTGAAACGGAAAAAATGCTTTCATTAGGAGGCCTTGCAGCAGGTATCGCCCATGAAATCAATAATCCCCTGGCAGGGATGATGCAGAGTGCAATTGTCATGAAGTCCAGGCTTGAAAGTATGAATATGCCTGCAAATTTACAAGTTGCAGAGGAACTCAGTATTAAAATGAAGGATGTCAGGGCGTTTATGGACAAGAGGGAGATTTTTCGCATGATTGATTCGATTCATAATTCGGGTTCACGTGCGGCTGAAATCGTTAATTCCATGCTTGTTTTTGCAAGGAAATCGGATGCCGGCGACATCTCTTACCACTATCTCAACACGCTTATGGATGACATTCTGGAACTGGCTGCCACAGATTATGACCTTAAACAAGATTATGATTTTAAGTCCATTGAAATCATAAAACAATATGACGAAAGATTGCCCATGCTGCCTTGTGAACGCGCAAGGATCCAGCAGGTGCTGCTGAACCTTCTTCGTAATGGTGCCCAGGCAATGCACGCTGCTGAAACAAAATCTCCCAGATTTATCATTAGAACTTACAAAGCAGAAGAATCTGACATGCTCTGCATGGAAATCGAAGATAATGGACCCGGTATGGATGAGGAGACCCGCTCAAAGGTATTTGATCCGTTTTTTACGACTAAACCGGTTGGTATAGGAACGGGATTAGGACTCTCTGTGTCTTATTTCATCATCACCAAAAACCATAAAGGCAAAATGGATGTCATTTCTAAACCTGGCAGTGGTGCTACTTTTAAAATCAGCCTTCCCCTTAAAAGGAATTAAACGCAGTAAAATAACATCCTTTGCGTTATTCTTTCATTTTTAACTGCCATTGCTTCCAGATCATATAAACGACCGGTATGATGATCAATGTGAGTATGGCGGACGAGATAAGGCCGCCTACCATGGGGGCTGCAATACGTTTCATCACCCCGGAACCTGTTTCCGTCCCCGTCATCACCGGGAGCAAGCCGATAAGGGTGGTGGCAACCGTCATTATTTTTGGCCGGACCCGCTCTACAGCACCTTCAACAATGGCTGAAGAGAGATCTTTCAGGGTATTCAACCTTTTGCTTGCGGCATAGCGCTCAAACACTTCGTCCAGGTAAACCAGCATGACTACACCTGTTTCGGCAGCCAGCCCCGACAGGGCGATGAACCCTACAATGACCGCTACAGAGAGGTTGTAATCAAGGAAGAATATCAGCCAGATCCCGCCCACCAGGCTGAAGGGAAGCGTTGCCATGACAATGGCGGCTTCACTGATATTTTTAAAGTGGATAAAAAGCAGCAGAAAAATGATCCCCAGGGTGGCCGGGATAATAATATTCAGCTTCTTTCTGGCCTTTTCCATATATTCAAACTGGCCGGACCAGACAATGGAATATCCTGCCGGGATATCAATGCTGTGATCAATGACGGCTCTGGCTTCCTTGACATAGGTGCCCACATCCACGCCCCTGATGTCAACGTAGATCCAGGCGGTACGCCTGGAATTTTCGCTTTTTATACCGGCCGGGCCCTTGTGCAGGGAAATATGGCAGACTTGGGCCAGGGGAACATGGGCTCCGGTTTTGGTGGGCACCAATACCCGTTTGAGCCGGTCAATATTATCCCGCAGTTCCCTGTTGTACCTCAGGTTGACCGGATACCGCTCCAGCCCCTCCACGGTATAAGAGACATTCATCCCGCCGATGGCCGTCATGATCACATCCTGGACATC
>JAKSBO010000631.1 GCA_022361095.1 Desulfobacterales bacterium
CAGGGAATTTCTGATCAATGAAGGGGATGGTGCATTTTACGGTCCCAAAATAGATATCCACATTAAGGATGCCTTGGGCAGAACCTGGCAGTGCGGCACAATCCAGCTGGACATGGCGCTGCCGGAACGCTTTGATCTGACTTACAAGGGTGCGGATAATGAAAAGCACCGGCCCATCATGATCCACCGGGTGATCTACGGTTCCATGGAGCGGTTCTTTGGTATCCTTGTGGAGCATTTTGCAGGCAAATTTCCCCTGTGGCTGGCTCCGGTCCAGGCTGTTGTCCTGCCCATCACCCAGGACCTGGCCCCCTATGCCAAAGAGATCCGGCATCTGCTGGAGGTCCATGACATCCGCTGCGAGGTGGATGAACGCAACGAAACATTGAAGAAAAAAATCAGGGAAGCCCAGTTGGATTACATTCCTTTAATCATCACCATTGGAGACAAGGAAAAGGAAGACAAGGTGCTGTCCGTGCGCACCCTGGACGGCAAGGTCAAAATGGGACTCACCCACAAAGAATTTTTGACCAAGGTTTGTGGCCATATTAAGGATCGGACGTTAGAAGAGATTGCCCTTTAAATCACAGGCAGAATTATGTATTAGGGGCGGTCCGGTTTGTGACCGCCCCTTTTTTTCCGGCGGACCGGCTTGCAACCTCTGAGTCTTTTATTTTACCATGAAGGACAGGAAGAGCATGAAGAATATATATTGGAAAAACACTCTTCATGTCCTTCATGCACTTCATGGTTTTAACTTGAAGGCATTGAATCATGACTGATTTTTCCGACAAACTGGTACAGATTCTCAATTACGGTTCTTTAAACCTTGCATTAGGCATAGGCTACGCCCTTAACATCTTTGATGTGATGGATGAAAAGGGCTGTGCCTTAAGCCTTGGGGAGCTTTCCAAAGCAACAGGCCTGAACGCACGTTATCTCAAAGAGTGGCTGGGCATCATGGTCACCGGCGGCATTGTCGAGATGGCAGAAAATCCGGACGATGGGGACACCTTTTTGCTGCCCTCCGGCCACGGGGATCTTTTGTGCACAAGGGCCGGGAACAATAATTTGGGGGTCTACACCCAGGAAATCCCGTTGCTGACCGCCTGTGCCATGGCGGCTGTAAAACAGGGGTTTCAGACAGGCCGGGGTGTCGACTTTTCAAATTATCCCGATTTCCAGGCATTCATGTCGGAACTTGCCGAAGCAAAGCACCGCAAAGTGCTGATCCCGGAGTTCATCCCTTATGTTGACCAGGGCAGATTGGAAAAACGTTTGCAGCAAGGCATCCGGGTCTGCGATCTGGGCTGCGGCCAGGGCGTGGCTGCCTGCCTGATGGCCCAGGCCTATCCAAGATCCGAATTTGTCGGCATGGACAACCATGAAACAGCCCTTGAACAGGCCCGGAATTTATCCGAATCATATGGGTTGTCCAATGTTGAGTTCATCAACCAGGATGCCGCAAAAATCTGTGAGGAAACTAAGTTCAGGCAGCTCTTTGATTATGTATGCGCCTTTGACGCCATCCATGACCAGTCCCATCCTCTGGATGCGTTAAAAGGGGTGAAATACATGCTGCGTGACGGCGGCCTGTTTTCCATGATCGATATCAAGGCGTCCACCAGTATTAAGGACAATGCCGATCATCCCATGGGGCCGTTTTTATACACGGTCAGCCTGATGCACTGCATGCCCGTCGGGCTCAATGACAACGGCTCGGGCCTGGGTATGATGTGGGGAAAACAGCAGGCTGTAGATCTGCTCAGACAAGCAGGGTTTGCAAAGGTTTGTGCCGAAGAGATTCCCAATGATGCCTTTAATCTGCATTTTCTATGCACCCCGTAATCCAAAATACACCTGTCTTTTAAAACATAGGGAGCAATATGCAATGGAAATCATCTGTTTGCTTGAAAACAATACCACGGACCCCAAACTTGCATCTGACCACGGCTTAAGTTTTTTTATCCGCACACGCAACCAATCCATTCTTTTTGATATGGGCCAGGACGGCAAATTTGCAGACAATGCCCGGCACCTGGGCGTGGATCTGTCAAAAACGGACCTGGCAGTACTCTCCCACGGGCACTATGACCATGGCGGCGGTCTTCCGTATTTTCAAAAAATGAATTCAACAGCCGAAACCATCATGACCCGGAAGGCCTTTGAAGGAAGATGCTATGCCCGGTATTTGGATTATCCCCCCAAATATATCGGCCTTGACATTGATGCCGTTGACCAAAGCCGATGCCGGCTGATTGATTCGGATCTGGCCTTGTCCAAGGCGTCAACCATTATCACAGGCTTCTCAAATAAGGGCTTTATTCCCAAAAACAATGCAGGACTTTTGATACAGGACAAAGACGGGCAATTAACTGACGATGCCTTCACCCATGAACTGGCCCTTCTGCTTGAGGAAGACGGCACTACGGTGCTGTTCACCGGGTGCGCCCACTCGGGCATGGGGAATATGATCAATACGGTCCTTACCCGCACAGGCCGGAATCATATAGACCATGTCATCGGCGGATTCCACCTGTATAACCGGGTAACCCGGGTCACTGAAGCCGACAGCCGCCTGGATATCCTGGTCAAGGAACTGTCATCCCATGCCGGTACAACCTATTACACCGGCCATTGTACGGGGCCCGATGCCCCGGATTACATGTCCCGGAAAATGGGGCGTCCCATTCATGTGTTTTCCACCGGCACCCGGCTTGAGATCTGAAATTACCGGCAGATCAGGCCTGTCCCTGGCTGTTATGGTCACTTTTGAAAAAAACAGAATAGACCATCAATGTTTTCATCAGGTGTCATCATTCGCCGGTATCCTGTTATAAAATCAAAATTGTTGGAAAAACTTCTATGGATATCCGGCCCAGTCAGGTACAATGCCGATAACGGCCATGGGCCGATCTGGTCCATCAGCGCCAAGGCCCGACCCGCAACAAAATATAATAGTAACTCAACAACTTATTGGTATTTTCATATAACGGCCATGGGCCGACCTGGTCTATCAGCTGCCAGGTACAGCCCACAACAAAGCTTGAAAGCTCTGAGTAACTTACCCAGACTTTCTTATAAAATACCTAAAAAATGAGAGGCAATGCATTGAAAAAATACTATTTTGTCTCCCTTGCCCTGATCGGCGCTCTTGTATGGCTGTATCTCCTGAAAAACAATGAGACTGTCGGCAGACAGATTGTTCTGGGACAGAGTTGCGCACTCAGCGGTCCGGCAGCCCAGCTTGGCCGGCAAATGATGAAAGGGTCAACGGCCTATTTTTCATTAATTAACAGTCAAGGCGGCGTACATGGCCGGACCATCCGTTTGATTACCTACGATGATTTTTACGAACCGGATTATGCCAGGAAAAACACCATTGAACTGATCACCCGGCAGCATGTTTTCGCAATTTTCGGCGAAGTGGGAA
>JAKSBO010001001.1 GCA_022361095.1 Desulfobacterales bacterium
CCTGGCCGCAGAAATCATGACCGCATGGCTGAAACTCACATCGGCAAAGAAAAATATCTCCATTGAGCAGGCGCGGATTGATGTGCTCGAAAAAACGGAAAAATACACCAGGCAGCGGTACCGCAGCGGGCTGGGTAGCCTTGAGGATCTGGATACGGCCAGAACTGGCACGGCTTCGGCCAGGGCCACCCTGGAAGACTATAAAGAAACCCTGGCCAAGCAGCATCGGACCCTTGCCGCCCTTTTGGGTGATCCCAATGCCGATATCGCCGTGCCCAAAGATTATACCGATGTGATCGTGCCGTTGGCAGATCTTCCGGAGCAGACCCTGGAGCGCAGGCCTGACCTGAAAGCAGCCTTCCTGGCCATTGAATCAGCCTGTTTAAATGCAGATGTGGCATACAAGGCGCTTTTGCCCAGCATCAGTCTTGAAGCCTCCCTTGAAGATATCGCCTCAACCCCGGGTTCAGCCTTGTTTACAAATCCTGTATGGTCGCTTTTGGGGCAGCTCACAGCGCCTTTGTTCCAGGGCGGTCAACTTAAAGCCCAGGCCGAGATTGCGGATCTTGAAACGGCCCAGGCTTTTGAAGCGTATCGGGAAACCCTGTATACCGCTGTCCGGGAAATTGAAGATGCCATGGGGCTTGAACAATCTTTAAAAAAACAGCAGGTTCATATTGAAACCGCCCTTGCCACAGCCAAAGAGACCCTAGTTCAATATCAGAAAAGCTACCGCCAGGGCCTTTCGGACATGCTGGATCTGCTTACGGTCCAGACCCGGACCTTTGATCTTTCCATTCAACTGAACACCCTTAAATATGAACGCCTGGCCAACCGGGTTACCCTGGGGCTGGCATTGGGCATTGGAGCAAAATAATGATTCGAGGTATTTCCCAGATCGTGGTTTTTCTGGTTGCCGTCACGCTTCTCACCGGCCTTGTCTTTTATATCAAAGGCGCCGTCAAGGCCCGGGCCAATATGCCGGTTCCGGAAACAGAAGAGGTGAGCCTGCATCCGGAAGTCTCTGTTAGATCAGTATCCACCGGGAGCTATAATGCACAGATTACCGGATACGGCAGTGTCTCTCCCCATTTCGAGCTGACACTTACGGCCCGGGTGGCAGGTCAGATTACAATGCTGTCCAACTCCTTTGAAACCGGAAAACGGGTCAAACAAGGAGAGGTCATTGCCCGGCTGGATAACACTGAATATAAGGACGCCCTGGCCCAGGCCCTCAAAGATCTGTCCGACGCCAAACTGTCCCTGCTTGAAGAAGAGCGTGAAGCTCTGCAGGCAAAGACGGAGTGGGAATCTTCCGGGCTCACCGGAAAACCTGATTCAAAACTGGTGTTGCATGCCCCCCAGGTGGCCGCAGCCAAAGCGGCCGTGACCGCAGCCCAGGCGGCCGTGAAAACGGCCCAGGCAGATTTGTCCTATACCCGGCTCGCCGCACCCTTTGACGCCCTGGTGGTGGCGCGCAGCGTTGCACCGGGAAGCTATGTCCAGGAAGGGGCCGCCATTGCCACCCTTTACAGTACAGACCGGGCTGAGATCACTGTATCCCTGTCTGCCGGCCAGTGGTCTGGTTTGCCGGATATGGAGACCCTGAACACCGGTAAATGGCCGGTGGCTATTGGTCATGCCCAGACCGGCTGTCTGTGGACCGGCTATATTCTGCGGGCATCCCGGCAGGCGGATGAAAATTCCCGTCAGCAAAGTGTGATCGTGGCATTGAACCATCCCCTGGATTCTGACACGCCCCTTCTTTTCGGCGCCTTTGTGACCGTAAATATCCAGGGCCCGCCCATATCCGGGCTGTGGGAGCTTCCGGGTTCGTCCTTCAGCCAAAAGGGTGAAATCTGGTATGTGAGGCAGGACAATACCCTGGCCTCTTTTACCACGGAGCCTGTGTTCAGCCATGGGGAGTCCATTTATGTGGCACCGCCCAAAGGGATTGCAGACTCATCCCGGAAAGTGCTCATCCATCCCTTAAACCATTACCTGGATGATATGGCTGTCACCCCGGTAGAGGAGAATGCCCATGAGTAGCAGAATGCGGGGGATCATCCCCTGGTTTGCCCGGAATCCCGTGGCAGCAAACCTGCTGTTGATTCTTATTATTTCCCTTGGGCTGATGCAGACGGGAAAATTGAGGAAAGAGGCGTTCCCAAGCCTTTCCCCCAACAAACTGACGGTTTCGGTTACCTATGACTCGGGCTCGGCCCGGCAGTCCGAGGAGGGGCTTGCCATAAAAATCGAAGAAGCGCTTGAGGGTGTGCTGGGTATCAAAACCATCACCAGTTCGTCCGTCACCACCGGTACCACCGTGACCATAGAGATGACGGATGATTATAACCTGGATACTTTGCTGCGTGATGTCAAGGCAAAGGTGGATGCCGTTTCCACCTTTCCCACGGATGCGGACAAGCCGGTCATTGAAAAGGCTGAACGTGAAGAGCATGCCCTGTGGCTCCAGCTTTACGGAGAGGTGGGCCGCCACACCCTTCAGGCCCTGGCCGAAGAACTCAAGGATGACCTTCTCTCCAATAGCGCTGTGAGCCGGGTGGAGATCTCCGGTAACCTTGATCCCATGATCAGTGTTGAGATCGACGAAGCCCAGCTTCAGTCGTATGGATTGTCCCTGTCTGATGTGGAGGATGCCATCAACAATGAATCGGGCAGTTCGCGTACGGCCGTGCTGCGGGATAAAAACCTTTATCTGCAGCTCCAGGTCTCGGAACAGTCGTATTTAAAAGAAGATTTTTCAGCTATCCCGTTGCTTACCCTTGACGACGGCAGCCGGATTCGTTTGGGCGATGTGGCCGAAATTGACGATACCTTTGATGATGAAACCCCTGTTCTCTCCCGTTTCAACGGCCATACCAGCATTGCATTGCAGGTGATTACCACGGGCCAGGATGATATCTCCAGGACGGTGGCCGGGGCTAAAAAGGTGGTGGCGGAATTCCGGAAAAGCGGCAGCCTGCCGGATAGTGTGAGGCTGACCTCCTGGTATGACAGGTCCACCATGATTATGGAGCGCCTGGAGCTTCTGGCTGAAAACGCCTTGACCGGTTTCTTGATCGTGTTTGTTCTTCTGGCCATGTTTCTGAATCTCACCGTGGCATTCTGGGTGGCCATGGGACTGCCCTTTATCTTTTTCGGCACCCTCTATTTCATGGGGGACAGTTTCGCCGGACTTTCGTTGAATGAATTTACCACCTTTGGGTTTATCATGGCCCTGGGTATCGTGGTGGATGATGCCGTGGTTATCGGCGAAAGTATCTACACTCTGCGATCCAAGGCCGGCGATACCATTGAAAACACCGTCCGGGGTGCCCAGGCCGTGGCCGTACCCACCTTGTTTGGGGTGTTCACCACGGTGGCAGCCTTTTACGCGATTTCCCAGGTCAGCGGCCACTTAGGCGAACTGTACTCCCAGTTCGCCGTCGTCGTCACCATCTGCCTGGTGCTGTCGGTCATTGAATCCAAGCTGATCCTGCCCTCACATCTGGCCCATCTCAACACCCGCCGGACCCCTGGAAAAACCCCGGTAGAACGCGGCTGGATGCGGGTGCAAAAGATTACCGACCAAAGTTTGAATCTGGTGAATGAACGCATTTACGGGCCGTTGATCAGGGTCGCCCTACGACACCGCTATACCGTACTGGTGGTGTTTGCCGGTATTTTTATCTTTGTCCTTTCCATGCCGTTGACCGGTATGGTTCGCATGAGCTTTTTCCCGGATATTCCCGGCGATACGGTGCGGGCTGAACTGACCATGAAAAATGATGCCGGTTACGGCCAGACCCATGCCGCTTTGGCGCTTTTGGAATACAAGGCCCATGAGGCGGACCGGGAACTGCGACGTGCCAAAGACGACGAAAACAGCGCCATCGCATACCTGCAGGTGCTTTCCCAAGCAGACCGGTCCGGGTCCGTAAAGCTTCAACTGACAGCGGATGCGCCCTATGACACCAGCACCTTTACCCGAACGTGGCGGGAACTGTCAGGTTCACCCGAGGGCACAAAGAGCCTGAGCGTTCAAAATGCAAAGGCCATGGTGGATGCCCTTCGCATTGAACTGCGATCCGGCGATGATAGGGTGCTCACCCTGGCCGGTGATGCCATTAAGGCGAAATTATCCACCATGCCCGGGGTGAGCGGTATTGAAGATAACCTGGAACCGGGCCAGCCCCAGCTTTTCATGGAACTGAACGCCCAGGGCAGGGCATTGGGCTTTACCACGGATATGCTGGCCGAACAGGTCCTCCAGGCCTTTTCCGGCCAGGTGGTTCAGCGTTTCCAGCGCTCTGTGGATGAGGTGGAGGTGAAGGTACGATATCCTGAAGGCGCCAGAAAAAGTGTCAGTGATGTACTTAAGGCCGATGTCAGGACTTCCGACGGCATTGTGGTGCCCTTGGCCGGCGTGGCCAAGGTGATTTACGGGTATACCCGGGACACCATCACCCGCATAGACGGTAAGCGGGCGGTGTATATCTCAGCAGACGTGGACAAGGATATCATCTCTTCCACGGAACTTGTGGCACAGCTTAAAATTCAATTGGTCCCCAAGCTCGAACAGCAATACCCCGGCCTGGATATTGGCTTTTCCGGTGAAGCCCAGGAGCAGGCCGAGACCGAATCTTCCATGGTGAATATGTTTATCATGGCTCTGTTCATTATCTATTTTCTGCTGGCTATTCCGTTAAAGTCCTATATTCAGCCCTTTTTAATCATGACGGCCATTCCATTTGGTATTGTGGGGGCGGTTTTAGGGCATTGGTTAAACGATCTCTCCTTGGGGATTTTATCCCTTAATGGTATCATTGCCCTGGCCGGTGTGGTGGTTAATGACAGTTTGCTTTTGGTTTCCACCTTTAATGATTTTCACAGGCGTGGCGATACTTCATTGCTTGATGCGGTGAGCCGGGCAGGGCAAAGCCGTTTGAGAGCGGTGCTTTTGACCTCTGTGACCACCGTGGCCGGTCTTTTGCCCCTGTTGTATGAAACCTCGCACCAGGCCCGGTTTTTGATTCCGGCGGCCGTGTCCCTGGCCTATGGTATTATGTTTGCTACGGTGATCACTTTAATTCTGATCCCGGTTCTTCTGGCGGTTCACCATGATAGCTGCCGGTTTTTAAAGTGGTTTTGGTGGTGGATAAACCCGTTTGCTGAGAGGAAACAGATGTGCTGAGCGTACTTTTAGTGGAAGATGATTTTGATCTGGCCGAAACCGTGATTGACTATCTGGCCATTGAGTCTATCTCCTGTGATTATGCCGGCAACGGGGTGGCCGGCCAAAAACTTCTGGCGGACAATGCCTATGACGTGGTGCTGCTGGATCTTAACCTGCCCCGGCTTGATGGGCTGACCCTTTGCCGGGATCTGCGTTTAAAGGGCGATGATACCCCGGTGCTCATGCTTACGGCCCGGGACAGGCTGGATGACAAGGTGGATGGTTTTAAGGCCGGGACGGACGATTATCTGGTTAAGCCTTTTGAACTCCGGGAACTGGTGGTGAGAATCCATGCCCTGGCCCGGCGCAGATCCGGTCAGGTCAAGCTTTTAAGCTGCGCAGACCTTGAAATGAACCTGAAAGAAGACGTGGTGACGAGGGCTGGGCGGTATATCAAGTTGTCACCCATCGCCCGGCAGATCCTGGAGACTCTGTTGCGCGCCGCCCCTGAAACCGTACCCAAGCAAAAGCTTATCGATGCTGTGTGGGGGGATGATCCCCCGGACAGCAACAGTCTTAAAGTGCATATGCACCATTTGCGAAAGGCGGTGGACGACGGGTTTGGCGTGCAGTTGATCCATACCATTCCCGGGCGCGGCTTTTCCATAAAAGAAGGCGATTGAAAATGAAAATGCCCATCAGCCTTAAATGGTTTGTGATTCTCTCTTTTTTGACGATGGCCGCGGTTCTGATCATTGGTTACTCCGTGTTAAGTGTGAAGTTTTTTTTTAAAGGCATGAATAACACTATTGCCGGACACATGGCCCATGTTCTGGAAAGTTATATTGAAACCATACCCGAAGATCAGCGGGGCAGCCTGACACGTTTAAGTGATTTCATGATTGCAAAACAGTGGCGGCAGATGCCGGAAAATATAAAACAGCTTATGGATCGTCCCCAAAGGCCGGGAAAACTTTCAATCTACAAGGAAGATACATGGTTTGGTAAGCCTAAAAGCGTCGTTTTTGCAATGTCTCTTGAGCTGGGCAACGAGATCTATTATGTCGTACATTTGCCTGCACCCCATAAGGCTTCGCCCCTGATCGGGAATAAGGGTAGAGAGAATATCCGAATGCTGCTTGGCATCAGTCTGCTGACAGCGCTGGGTATTGCCGTGTTGATCTGGGTGCTTTTGAAACGGGTGGAACGTCCGGTAAAATCCCTGGGGCAGTGGGCCCATGGACTGGATGCAGAGCAACTTAAAGCGCCTGCCCCTGATTTTATTTATCCTGAACTCAATGAACTGGCCCGGCTCATTCAAGACAGCCTGTCATCTGTCCAGGACAGCCTGGACAGGGAGCACAAATTTTTGCGCCACGCCAGCCATGAGCTTCGAACCCCCATCAGTGTAATCAGGAATAATGTTGAACTGCTTAAGAAGCTGAATGAAAGCGCCCGGGATATGACCGGCGCAGATCCGGATAAAAATGCGCACCGGACCCGGCAGGAAAATAAGATCATAGACCGCGTAGACCGGGCCAGTCTGACCATGACGCATCTGACCCAGACCCTTTTGTGGCTGGGACAGGATGAACAGGTACAGGTGCCGGTTTCGGATGTGGATCTTGAACAGCTTGTCCTGGAATTGGCCGAAGAGGCCGGATACCTGCTCCGGGATAAGGGTGTACAAGTTGTCCTTGATACTATGCCTGCCGTGACACCCCTTGCCCGGGTGCCTGCGCGCATTGTAACGGGGAATCTGATCCGTAATGCGTTACAACATACCTGGCGTGGCCAGGTTCGGATTCTTCAGAACGAAACCAGTGTTCAAGTTATCAATGACATCCCCGGCAAAGACGACACGGGCGGGGATCTGGGGTTTGGGTTGGGCCTGCAACTGACCCGGCAGTTGTGCGACAGGCTTGGCTGGTCCTATACCAGCCGGGAGGAAGATGGCCTTCACCGGGCCTGCATTGTTTTTAAAGCCAAAGTGCAAAAATCGTAACTCGCAATGAACATTTCGTAACTATGGTCCCGTTATTATGCTGTTAAAACGGGTGATTCATTGAAAATATCGTATGTTTCAGCGTGGTACATGATTTGCAATAAAATCGGGTCAGCGATGTGAGATATTATGTTGTTTTGCAGAGACGATAATTAAAGCCAAACATGCCTACATCCCGGCTATATGTTCATACTTGATTTTGAAAGTGCTTAAGATGGAAACGTTCATATAGTCTTCACATTACATACAACAGCCATGGGGTGGTTATATTGATTGATTCCCCAGGCTAACCCAAAGAAAAATGAACAATTTGTTTCGGTTGCA
>JAKSBO010000117.1 GCA_022361095.1 Desulfobacterales bacterium
GGCCTCAAGCAAAAAGAGGTGTTCATTGAGGAGGCATCGGCCCAGGAGAAGGAGATTATTACCCAGATCAATCAGAAAGCGCAGGCTAACTTTGCCCAAATCAAGGCACAGGTGGCTGAAGAAACCGAACAGGCCCGCAAAGCGCTTGAGGCCGAGGTTGAGGTCTATGCCAAAGCCATCGGCGAAAAGATTCTTGGGAGGGCATGTTAATGGAACAAATTAATTGGAAAAAACACCTTAAAGTTTCCGCAACTGTCGTTGCTCTTGTGGCAGGTGCGACAGTGGCCTGGGCTTCCGGCGGCGGTCACGGTGAAGCAGCACATGCAAGTCACAATGTGTGGCACGATGTTGATACCTGGAAAGTACTCAACTTTGTTGTGCTTGTCATTGGATGCTTTTTCATCGCTAAAAAACCGGTGGCGCAATTCTTTTCTTCCCGTACTAAAGGGATTGAAGAAGAGTTGACAGGCTTGGAGCAGAAGAAAGCTGAAGCAGAGAGAAAGCTTGCCGAATATGAAACCCGGTTTAGAAATCTTGAACAGGAATCTGAGCAGATTGTTGAAGATTATATCAGGCAGGGTGAAGAGGCCAAGAAAAGAATCATTGCAGAGGCTGAAGCTCAGGCTGAAAAACTCGAAGATATGGCAAAACGCAATATCGAACAAGAGTTCAAAGCTGCAAAAACACTTCTTAAGCAGGAAGTTGTGGGTCGTGCAATGGAACAGGCAGAAGCACTCATTAAAAAATCCATCACGACCCAGGATCAGAACCGTCTGGTCGATGAATACTTGAAAAAGGTGGAGGCATAATGAAGAATCTTGCAGTTTCAAGGCGTTATGCCAAGGCATTGATTTTGATAGGCCAGGAGGATGGTCAGGCGGAAGGGTACAACAACGAGCTTTCCGCAATGGTTGGGCTGTTAGACGCCAATGAGGGGTTTGAACAGGCCCTTATCAATCCGTTAATCGGAAAAAGTGATCGTAAAAAGCTTCTTGATGCAGTAATCGCTTCTGCAGGCTTTTCAAAAGTGATGAGCTCTTTTCTGTCCCTGCTTTTTAATAAAGGCAGGATTGGATTTCTCAGGGATATTGCGACCTATTACAGCACTATGGCCGATGAACTTAAAGGTGTTGTCAAGGCAAGTGTTGTGGCCGCCACAAACCTGTCCAAGACAAACATTAATAAAATTCAAAAGTCGTTGTCCCAGAAAACCGGTAAGACTGTTGTGCTTGAAGTGCAAAAGGATTCTAGCCTTATTGGCGGTATCATCACAAAAATCGGCGATCTTGTTCTTGACGGCAGCGTAAAAACCCAGCTGATCAATATGA
>JAKSBO010000670.1 GCA_022361095.1 Desulfobacterales bacterium
GCTGCCGCGCCGATGCCGTCGGCCTTTTGGGTAAAAAAAACAGCCGGAAAATAATGAGGAAACTGCAGGAATGTGCAGAGATGCCGGAAATTTTTGGTGACGAGCGGCCTTACATTGCCATCGCCAGTGTTGACGGACGCCTGATCAATCAACACCTGGGAAAGGCGGAAGAGTTGTTAATCTATGGTAAAAAAGAGAATGGCGGCGTCTATTTTGCCGAAGCCCGGAAGACACCCAAACCCGGCGGCGGCAAGCAGCGCTGGGAGGATTTAAGTGACCTGCTCAGTGACTGCAGGGCATTGCTGGTCACAGGGCTTGGCGACAGCCCCCGCCGCATCCTCAACCAAAAGAAAATAGATATCTTGGAACTGGACGGCGCAATCATAGACGCCGCCGAAGCCGTTTTCGAGGGGCACAGCAGGGACTTTATGGTCCAGCGGGATATCAAGGCATGCAATAAAAAGAATCCCATGGCCGGTATGGGATGCGGATTTTGACCATCAAGCTAAAAACCTGTATATACAAAGACCCTTAAACAAACATAAAGAGGTTAAATGTGGAAACACTGACAACAAAATACGGGGAGATAGCAGGTTACCAAAACTTGGAGAAATATGCATCCGGCACCCCCGCATCCCTGATTTTTACGGAACGGCTTGAGATAAAAACGCCTGTGGGGGTAATTACGCCCCAGTATGCAGTAGATGACCATGGAAGAAGGGTGTTAAAACCGGTTGATTTTTATGAAAACGGAAATTTAAGAAAAGCACCGCTTCAAGAGGCGGCAGACATTGAAACAAGATACGGTAAAATACCTGCGGAACTGGTCATGTTCTATGATGACGGAACCTTAAAAAAGCTGTTTCCCCTGAATGGCAAGCTAAGCGGTTACTGGGGTGAAAAGGACGAGTACGCCCTGGCCGAGCACCTTGAATTGCAACTGCCCTGTGGAACGATCAGGGCCAAACCGATCAATCTTGCCTTTTATCAAACCGGCAACATTAAAAGCATCACCCTCTGGCCCCGGGAGAGTGCCGAAGTCAAAACACCCATAGGCACAATACCGGTTAACGTCGGCATATCCTTTTATGAAGACGGTTCCGTGAAATCGGTTGAACCGGCTGAGCCTTGTACGGTTGAAACAAAAATTGGGAAAATATCAGCCTATGACAATGACCCCGAAGGCATTATGGGGGATATCAACTCTTTGCAGTTTAATAACCAAGGAGACGTGACAGCCCTGAGCACCACCCAAAACGGCATAATTTTAAGAAACGCAGCAGGCGGAGAGATCAAATACACCCCGTCCAAAAAAGAGAGCCTTTGCTCCGAAAAGGTGGAGGTAACCACCCCGCTTCAAATTGAATTTACAAATGAAACCGTCCGTTTTAACCATAGTGCTTCGGAGGAGTATAATTTATCGGACTGCTCATTTGAAATCATTGATTATGGAAAGAAAATACTTAATCCATTCTTTATATGCAATTGCAGTTAGTGCTCGACCAAAACCGTAAATTTTGCCGATTACTTCGTTGGTCGTAACTTTTAATCCTCAAAATACGCCATATATTCCTCCGGTTAAAATTTACGCCCGCCTTGTACTCGACAAAATTTCCAGGTTTTCGTTCAGACAATAGTTAGTGCTTAAACACCCCTTCCTTAAAACCAAAAAAGGCTGCCGTTTCGGCAGCCTTTTTCGGAAAAGGAAAAAAGATGAAATTTGTATTTTATCTTAATTACAGAATATATATAGCAATCGTTGTACCAGCCCGAATAGATATCTTTTAAAAAAAAGACAACAGTCTGTTTTTATGTGATTATTTTAGTAAAAATCTTTTTGAGCTATTATTTACACACCAGACGCATCCGCTTTTTACGCCCTCCACCAAAGAAAAAGTTCATTTTTTTGAACCCCCACATACCCTCCCATCGATCAATAATCAATATCATATTAATATTAAAGAGCATTCCATTGATTCATTTTTTTTAATCGCTTATTTTTCCACGGTTCATTTTTATGAACTGAATCAATGTTTCCCTGTTTCAACACGCAAAAAGGCAGCCCTTGCGCAAGGGCTGCCTTTTTTAAAACGTTTTTTTGGACAGGACCGGTTAGTATCTGTAATGGTCCGGCTTGAACGGCCCATTAACAGGCACCCCTATATAATCGGCCTGTTCCTGGGTCAGCGTGGTCAGGTTAACGGACAGATTTTTCAGGTGCAGCCTTGCCACTTCCTCGTCCAGTTCTTTTGGCAGGGTATAAACTTTGTTCTCCAGATCTTCATGGGCCAGTTTGATCTGGGCCAAGGTCTGGTTTGAAAAGCTGTTGCTCATGACAAAACTGGGATGGCCTGTGGCGCAGCCAAGATTAACCAGGCGCCCTTCGGCCAGAACAATGACGGAACGGCCAGAGGGCAGTACCCATTTGTCCACCTGGGGTTTAACGGTAATCTTTTCGGCGTTGGGATGGTTATCCAGGAAACTCATTTCGATCTCGTTGTCAAAATGACCGATGTTACAGATGATGGATTCGTCTTTCATCTGTTCAATATGTTTGCCTGTGATGACATGGTAATTGCCGGTGGCCGTAACAAAAATATCGCCCCGGGTTGCGGCCTCGTCCATGGTAACGACCTCATAGCCTTCCATGGCAGCCTGGAGTGCGCAGATGGGATCAATCTCGGTGATCAATACGATGGCACCGTACCCTTTCATGGAATCGGCACAGCCTTTGCCCACATCCCCGTAACCGGCCACAACCACTGTTTTGCCCGCAAGCATGACATCTGTGGCGCGCTTGATACCGTCGGCCAATGATTCCCGGCAACCGTAAAGGTTATCAAATTTGGATTTGGTCACGGAGTCATTAACATTGATGGCCGGAAACAGCAGCTCCCCGGCAGCGGCAAGATGGTATAGCCGATGGACACCGGTGGTGGTCTCCTCGGATACGCCGCGGATCTTTTGGGCAATATTTGTCCAGCGCTGGTTATCCTGATTATAACCGGCCCGCAAACGGTCCATGAGGCAACGCTCATCAATGGTGCCCACGTCACTGTCAAGGATAGACGGATCTTTTTCAACCTTAACCCCCTGGTGAACAAACAAGGTGGCATCACCGCCGTCGTCCACGATCAAATCGGGACCGGAGCCGTCCGGCCAGGTCAAGGCCTGTTCCGTACACCACCAGAACTCCTCAATGGTTTCACCCTTCCATGCAAAAACAGCAGCCGATCCCTTATCTGCAATGGCGGCGGCAGCATGATCCTGGGTGGAAAAAATATTACACGTTGCCCAGCGCAGATCAGCCCCCAGTTCATATAAGGTATCAATGAGCATGGCCGTCTGAATGGTCATATGCAGGCTGCCCATGATTTTTAACCCCTTAAGCGGTTTTTCAGAGCCGTATTTTTCCCGAATCGCCATCAGCCCGGGCATCTCCTTTTCAGACAGCTGCATGTCTTTGTGTCCGTCTTCGGCCAGACCGATATCTTTAACCTTGTAAGGCAAAGACAGGTCCAATTCCATAAATTCGTTATCTTGCTTCAGACTCATAAAAACTCCTTTTTTCTTCCTTTAAATTATAACCCCGAAAGGGATTTGATCTGGTCGGCTTTAGTGGTTCTTTCCCAATAGAAATCAGGGTCTTTGCGGCCAAAATGCCCGTAAGCGGATGTCTTTCTGTAGATGGGGCGCAGCAGGTCCAGTTCAGAGATAATCCCTGCCGGCCGCAGGTCAAATACCTCTTTTACAATGTCGCACGCCTTTGATTCTGAAATTTTTCCGGTTCCCATGAAATCCACCATCATGGATACAGGTTCCGCCACACCAATGGCATAGGCGATCTGCACTTCGCATTTATCGGCAAGCCCGGCCGCCACCAGATTCTTGGCCACATAACGGCCCATATAAGAGGCTGAACGGTCAACCTTGGAAGGATCTTTCCCGGAAAAACAGCCGCCGCCGTGGCTGCCCTGGCCGCCATAGGTGTCCACAATGATCTTACGGCCGGTCACACCACAATCCCCCATGGGGCCCCCAACAACAAAACGGCCGGTGGGATTGATGAAAAACCGGGTGTCACCGTCCATCATCTCCCCGGGGATAACCTTTTTTATCACATCCTTGATTACGGCCGCTTTAAGATCCTCATAGGAGACATCCGGTGAGTGCTGGGTGGAAACAACCACCGTATCGACCCGTTTGGGCACGCCGTCCACATATTCGATACTGACTTGTGATTTTCCGTCCGGACGCAGAAAGTCAAGTGCCCCGTTTTTGCGAACCTGGGTCAAACGCTTGGTCAGCTTATGGGCATAGATGATGGGCATGGGCATCAGTTCTTCGGTCTCGTTGGTGGCATAACCGAACATCAGGCCCTGGTCTCCGGCCCCCTGTTCCTTGAACAGCCCATCTCTTGAGAAGCGTTCTTTCTTCCCAATTGTTGTCATCCCCAGTTTTTCAAGTGTTGAATCCTCTTCCAAGCATTTGCTTAACAACGCCTTTCCATCTATCTCTTCTTCTACGAATTTTTCACCAACTGACTCGCCAAAAAACCTACAAATCCATGTTTTTTCTTGTTCCGGTGTCCAGCCTGCAAATAACAAATATACCATCACCAGTTCCAAAGAAATAGGAGAAACTTAAAAGAGCTACATCACGATATTATGAGTCCTTTCTTCGGCTACGATTTCATTGTTGGAAAACCTAAAAATAA
>JAKSBO010000369.1 GCA_022361095.1 Desulfobacterales bacterium
CAATAAGCCTGTCCCCTCAGGATGGCTTGACCTATTCAACCTTGGCACAAGCATATTATGAAGCCGGCGACCCAAAACAGGCCGAGGCAGTTTGCCGCGGCATGCAGGATACCGTGACATCCAATGCCGCAGGGTTACAATCTCTTGGCTATTGCTGGAGGGATATTAAAAAATTTGATGAGGCATTGGCAGCTTTCCAGGCGTCCAACAAAATCAGCCCGGGTTCCAACAAACATGAAGTCATCGGGAATATCTACCAGAAATTGGGAAAATACCCTGAAGCCGTCGAGTCTTACGACCGCGCATTTGAAATGGGGCTGGTGTCTGTGGATGTTCATTACAATATCGGATTGTGTTATCTGGATCTCAGCCGGTTGAACGAGGCCGAGGCATCACTGAAAAAGGCGTTGGCCCTGAATCCGGAAGGCTCAAAAATATACCATGGCCTGGCAGATGTGTACCTTAAAAAGGATATGCGCGATTTGGCGCTTCGCTATCTGAACAAGGCGGTGGAACTGGATCCCGTCAATACCAAGGCGTTGTGTGCCCGCGGCCTGCAACTGGGGTTGTCCGGCAAACAGGATCTTGCAATGAGAGACTATAACAGGGCCATGGAAATCGACAATGAAAATGCCCGTGCCTTTCATCTCAGGGGGACGCTGTATGCTGCCGGAAACGATTTTGAAAACGCAGCAACAGATTACCGGAAGGCCCTGAAGATTAATCCGGAATACGTTGAGTGCCTTGTTTCGCTTGGCCTTCTGTATCAAAAGCAATCCAGGTTCGTTGCGGCACAGTCGGCGTATGAAAAGGCTGCGGCCATCAATCCGGATAGTGAAGTGACCCGCCTGGCATTGGGGAACCTGTTCCTTGAAAGCAATGCATTCAACCAGGCCATCCGGCAATATGAAATTGGGCTGGAAAAAGGCCGGACACTTCAAAAGGAATTGAATTACAGCCTTGGATTGGCATATCAGGGAAAGGGGGATGCCGCAAAGGCGGCGCTCTGCTATCAAAAAACCCTTGAAATTGATTCGGCGTGTTTTCAAACGCATTACAACTTAGGGGTCATCTACGGACAATCCGGCTCCCTGGACAAGTCAGAGTCCCATTTGCGAGAGGCGCTCAATATACGTCCCGGAGATGTCGAGACCCTGAACAACCTTGGGTACACCTATTACCTCAAAAAAATGTTCGGCATGGCTGACGATTGCTATACAAAGGCGCTTGGGCAAATGCCGTCCCATGGCCTGTGCCACTACAACAAGGCCCTCAACCATTACGCCCTGAAGGAATTCAGTTTAGCGGTCAGGCATCTTGACCGTGCCGCGGAAAGCGGGTACAAAGGCTCTCCTCGATTTCATCACGCCCTGGAAGCCTACCGAAAGTGAAGCCCCGGCCATGGAAAAATCCCTGGACAAGGATGCTGCTGCCTGAAAACCATCCGGCCGGTCAAATACCGGGTGCTTTGGATAAAAAATATTGTCATATCTCACGAAGCTGTTAAGATAATTTCCCAAAACGGCAACTCAGTGATCAACACTGTTCTATATTGTTGCTAAAACGTACGGGTGACAGATGTTTTCCTAATTTTGGCATCCTTTCACTAAAACTTGCTACAGAAATACAGAGGAGTTTTTTTATTTGTGATAGTAATAAGGAAGGCTCAGATGGAAGCGCTTGCAAAGGTTTCAAGGGAAACTTTTATAAAACGAATGGTGGCCCATCTTGAAAGTGCCTATTCAAAGGAGCTTAGAGAACAAGTGGGTCTGATACAAAACCCACAAAACTTTGTACGTGACGGTGTAAAAAAAGCAACTTTATATGATATTTCCTATGAACATGATGTTCAACTCTATTTGGAGTGTATGGTTGAATTAGGCCCGAACTTTGACACCGACTCTGATATTCCATGGGCAAGCAAAATTCTTCAGAACAGAAATTTAACCGGTGAAGACAAAATGAATGCTATCGAAGAACATTTAATTTTCCTGGCAATGAACGAATGACAAGACTTAAACGCCCCCTTGACCGTAAAGCTGTTTTAATAGCAAATGATACTATCCGTTCCGAAACCGGTGGCCGCCCACTAACCATGGAGCCCAAAGATGCTGTCTTGCGTAAAAAATGGTGTGAAGCATATATCAAAGCAGCTGGTAAAAATGCTCAAACTGAGACAAACGCCAGGAAAAAAGTAGATTCGCCCATTCAAGAATGTCCTGATAAATTGATAATAAAATGGATAAAGGTCAGACTATCTCGCAAAAAGCGCAATGTAGAATACGCTTGGTGGCCACAAGATGTTGCACTCCCTTATAGTGGAGAGGCTTTTGAAATGGAGCTGACCAATGGCAATAAAAAAGGGACATTGGGCCAACAGGGAAATGTTGAATTTACGAGTATTCCTGCGGGGTCCTGCACATTTAAATGCCTTTCCTTTTACGATGAAATTGAAAAATGGATGCGTGAGACCGTCAAATGAAAAATGAACAGATAAACAGTGTTCATGTGAACTGGTATGAATTGGATAAATTATTCACTGAACTAAATACCGAACTTGAACATGACATTACTGTACAACGGGAAGCAATCCCCCTTGTGTTTGTGCCGGGAATCATGGGCAGTGTCTTACGGCTTTCCGGAACAGATGGAGCCGAAGAGGGAGAAGATGGTGGGCTGCCAGATATGCGATGGAATCCAGGCTCGACATCATGGATGTTGCAGAACTATTATGGGGCAGACGCCACCTATCGTAGGAATATGCTCATTGGTCCGGGAGCATATAACAAAAATTTTCTTGAAGTCCATAATACGAATCCTATTGGCAATGGTTTCCAGGGAGTATCAAG
The DNA here is from genome assembly GCA_022361095.1 of Desulfobacterales bacterium. Lineage (GTDB taxonomy): Bacteria > Desulfobacterota > Desulfobacteria > Desulfobacterales > Desulfobacteraceae > Desulfobacter. The sequence goes on from JAKSBO010000369.1 coordinate 2,850, forward strand.
TTCATCTTATTTGGAATTTCTTCAGTTTTTGCAAAATCAAACGATGTGGGGACCATTAGGAAAGATTTTTGAATTCCCTGTATTTGCTTTTGGCTATAATTGGACGGATACCAATCTTAA
>JAKSBO010000405.1 GCA_022361095.1 Desulfobacterales bacterium
ATATTCTGATTGGCCAGCGAAATAAAAATGATTGATAGCTTCTTAATAACAGGGCTGGCAATCATAAAAATAAAAGCACTATATATTGATTAAAAAAATACCGCAAAATCAATATATAGGGTGCGGAATGTAGGCCGAAAGACCGATAACCTTTACATAGCTGTACGGTGCCAAGATCGGATCTGTATCCATGGGTGCAGAGTCCCTGACCTATGAATACGACGCCGGCCTGGTTACATCCCAGACCCTGGAAGGCACCCTGGGCCAAACCCTGTCCTGGTCCTATAATGACGATTTCAGGGTATCCGGCATGACATATGCCGGAACAAGCGTTGACTACGGATACGACAACGACGGCCTTTTGACCCTGTCCGGGGATTTCACCATAACCCGCAACAGCGGCAACGGCCTGCCCGAATCCGTAACAAACGGCAAATTGAATGTCACCGGAACGTTTAACGGGTATGGCGAAGTCTCATCCCAGGGTACAACAGTAAACGGATCATCCCTGCTCTCATACTCCCTTGAGCGGGACAACACCGGCAGGATCACCCGGAAGACAGAGACCCTGGCCGGCACCACTGCGGTTTTTAACTACACCTATGATACCATGGGGCGGCTGCTGACCGTGACAAAGGACGGCAGCCTGGTTGAAGATTACCAGTACAATGCCAACGGCGCCAGGATATCGGAGACCAACACCCTGCGGGACATTACAAACAGACCCTTTGAATACACCGCAGAAGACCGCCTCCGCCTGGTCAGGGCAGGAACAGTCACATACACCCATGATGCCGACGGGTTTCTAACAAGCAAAACCGATGAAGAGAAGGTAACGGCTTACACCTACGCCATCCGGGGAGAGTTGCTCAATGTCACACTGTCCAACGGCGATGTTATTGAATATGTTCACGATCCCCTGGGTCGGCGCATTGCCAAGAAAATCAACGGCACCACCACGGAGAAATATCTCTGGCAGGGCCTGACCCGGCTTCTGGCTGTCTATGACGGTTCCGGCAGCCTGGTCATGCGCTTTGCTTACGCAGACGGCAGGCTGCCCGTTGCCATGACCAGGAACGGTGCAACCTATTACCCGGCATTTGACCAGGCCGGAACCCTTAAGGCGGTTGCAGATGCTTCCGGAAACGTGGTAAAGCAGGTGGAGTACGATACCTTCGGAAATGTGATAAATGATACCGCCCCTGAATTTACCGTGCCCTTGGGATTTGCAGGAGGGCTCTATGATCCCGACACCGGGCTTGTCCGGTTCGGATTCAGGGATTATGACCCGGATACCGGGCGCTGGACTGCCAAAGACCCCATTTTCTTTGCCGGCGGGGATACGGATCTTTATGGGTATGTCCTAAATGATCCAATCAATTTTGTTGATCCTGAAGGTTTATGGTCAGTCTCTATTGATGGGTATTTTGGTAAAGGGGGAGGTGTCGTCTTTGGGCGGGATCCTAATGGTACCTTTTTTATGAGTTTCAGGGCGGGATATGGAATCGGGGGCGGTATTGGTTACGATCCAAATGGGACAAGCCCTGATCCATGCAATAGTGATTCAAACATTAGTTCATTAGGTGTCTTTGCTGAAGGTAATCTTTCAATCGGGCCAGTTTATGGTGGAGGGAATATTAATGGGGGAGTTACATTTAAAGACTCGGGAGAAATAACGCCATATGCAAACGAAAGCCTGCCTTATGGTATAACACCTAAATTCAAACCTCTCATTAGGGGAAGTCTTTCTGCTGGCATTGAATATACACACTATTTTTAATAACCCTAACTTAGCTATCAACTAAATATTTTAGATTTTTTTATGAAATGGAATTATTTAAAATTTGGAGTTAGTCTCCTTAACTTTATTCTTGGTTTTTTTTATGTTGGGGGAAATGCATCGGAATCCGCCCCCCAAATCACATCCATTGATGTTTTAATGATGACTTTTTTAATGCCATTCGCATTGGTTTTTGTAATAGGGATACAATATTTTAATAGCTTATCTGAAAAAATTTGGGAAATCCCTTCTTGGTTTGTAAATCCTTTTAATTTAAAACAACCCTTACAATTTTTTCATTTTTTAACCTTTATATTGATCGCATTTGGACTAAGCTCTTCCTTAAGTTTATTTTGGAATGGGTTTAATCATGTACCTGAGGCTATTATGCCCTTAGCGTTAGGATGTGGTTTATTAGCAGGTCTTCACATTTGTATTTATATTTTTAATAAAAAAATTACAGATGGTAAAACGCATAAAGAGATATATAGAATTTTTTAGGAAATTCCATTTATGCGGAACTGCCATTGGCGTATAGGCAATTCCGCCTATGAGAAAGTAAGTCAACAAAAAATACTTTGACCGACTCCCGAAACCTACATTCGGCACCCTAAATTTAGTATAGTCGGTGCTGAAAAATTGCTTTAGCATCTGATTTTATTATAAAAAACGGCTAAAATATGCTATTATATTTGCAAGATTTTAACATTAATCATAAACTTTTCTTGCAAATTTTATCATGAAACCGACAAAGCCCCCTATAAAAAATTAAGTAACAGGTCAGAAAATGCCTAAAATATTATATCCGGTTTCAATGAAATCTATTCTTCAAATACCGGAATCCGTTTCAGCGCCGCCAGCACCTCGCCTTCGATATTGAGGGCTTTTCCTTTAACGTCAGACACAACAAACGTGATATCGGCATCCACACAGACCTGCCCGGTTGTCAGGTTGTGTACCTTCTGGCGGACCACGGCGCTTTTATTCCCTATTTTTTTCACCCCTGACCGGATCCGGATCAGATCGTTAACCCTGGCCTGGCTTTTATATGAGATATTGATGTTGACCACAAAAAATAAAAATCCCTTTTTCATAAACGACTCAAGGTCCGTGTATGTTTCAAGAATCTGCCACCTGGCTTCTTCCAAAAATTCAAGATACCGGGCATTATTTACATGCTGGTACAGGTCTGTGTGGTAGCCTCTGATCTTAATTTCCGTCTCCATTTCAGTTCCTTTTTGATTTCTCTTTGGTCATGACCGGTTTGGGATTTTGTTATGGGGCTCAGGTAAGGCACCCGCCAAATTCGGAACAGGTGCTGAACGCTTTGGCGATATGGTCGGCCAATGAATCCACAATGCAGTTGTCGGATTCCGGATTCCGGCGGAGCAGGAAAGATGCATTGGGCAGGGCCGGGAACCCCTCGTCGGCGTTTAGTTGGCGTATCCCCGGCCACACGATACTCTGGTTGATGGCGGTAACGGCAAGACCGGCGGTAACCGCTGCCTGCAGGCCCACGATACTGGGGCTGGTATAGGCGATCCTGTGCTCAATCCCGGCCTTTTCCAGGGCAGAGAGTGTCCAGTCCCGATAGTAACACTCATCCGGAAAGAGGGCCAGGGGCAGCGGTGTTATTTCATGCTGGCAATGCCGTTCCGAGGTTACCCAGACTATTGGATCCTGCCTGAGCAGGATGCCGTTCTCTATTTCGGGGGTGGGTGAACTGACCATGGCCAGGTCCAGATCTTTTCGCTGTACCTTTTCCAGAAGTACGTTGCTGGGCTCACAGGTGACTTTGACTTGAACCCTGGGGTGGGTTCGGGAAAAATTAGCCAGGATTTCGGGCAAAAACCGGGCCGCATAATCGTCCGGCAGGCCGATACTTACCCAGCCCTTTAGTTCCGGCCGCTTCAATACGGACAAGGCCTCTTCGTTCAATTTTAGAATTCGCCGTGCAAAGTGAAGAAGTGTGACGCCGTCACCGGTCAATTTGAGATTCCGGCTGTCCCTGTGGATTAGAGATTTTTCAAGTAATTCCTCAAGCCGTTTGACCTGCATGCTCACGGCCGATTGGGTCCGGGAAATCTGATCGGCTGCCAGGCTGAAACTGCCACTGTCGGCAATGGCAATAAACGTTCTGAGCAGTTCTGTGGGAATTGCGTCCGGCATGTAATCTTCCTTGTATAAAATTTATTGATATTAAGTATAAAAACAATTCGTTTGTCTGATCGATTATTGTTTTTTATACAAATAAACACATATATCAAAATAATTCAATGAGGAGGGTGTATGGGGTTCGGCAAAAAGCGGGTTCAGGCATCGTTCGGCTTAAAAAAAAGATGCTTTGATTGGATTCAAAAAGTTATAAAGCAGGTTTGGCAGGGATACAGACAGTGGAAAATGTCGGGAAAACATTGCCGCCTGCTCATGGAGATGAATGATTTCCTTCTGAAGGATATTGGGATAAGCCGGGCAGACGCGGTCAGGTTTTCCCGGCAAAGGGATAGCCTGTGGAAATGTATTTTTAACAAAACCGGTGCCGATTGTTCCGGTGACATGCAAATATAGGTGATATGAATCTTTAAGTCCAGAAACAACATTGACAAGATCTGTTACGTTTTTTAGAATGATAGACACCACCTATGTTCGACCCTGCGTGATTATTGATTTTAATCTGTACCTCATCGTTTGGAAATTACATTTTGTGATTCTCACCTATTTTTGAAGTTCTTTAGACTAAACGTTACTTAATTTTCAAAAGGAGGGGAAAATATGGAAAGAAATGATTTCTTAGCAGCGTTTATGGCAGCTGAAAGTGAAATTAATCTTATCCTTGAAGATTTAACAAAACAGTTGCATGAGAAGATGGATCAATTATTCCAGGAACCCGACGAGAGATGGGTTGAGCGAATTTTAGCTTTTTCATTTAACACCCCCCTTGCCCAGGAAGCGCAATCTGTTGAAGACAGACATCTTACCATTGCCAAACAGGCAAAAAAATTGATGTATTTGCATGGGTTAAACGCAAAAGTTCAAATAGAAAAGATCGGCGACAGTAAAAACAGGAGATGTCCGGGACAGATGATTTACCAGGTAAAGAACTCTCCTAAAAACAGCAAATATTTGGAATTGGTTTTAAAAAACAACTTAAGCCCGTCTTCCGACAGATAACGCCTATCTGCCAACAATAAACGATTCGCTGAAATGAACCGGATTTAGATTGTTAAAACTGCTGAAATAGGAACTCTCCCATTGCGTATAATATCCTGCACTGCTGTATTATTTTTTTTCCTCATCATAACTGCCGTCAGTCCGGCGGAAACCACCCTTAACGGCGCAGAGCCTGTTGTCCTTGCCCATCCGGAACAGGTGGGCATAGGACAGCCTTTTCTTGTTCGATTGACGTCCGATCACGCCTTTGACAGGATTCTTATCCATTGGATGGGTAAAGCGTTTGTTCCGTCACTATCCCACTGGAACGGGCATTATGTAACGATTGCCATGCTGGGTACGGATGTTCTGACCATCAAGCCGGGCAGCCAAAAACTCCTTATCCGGGCTTGGGCCGGAGGAAAAGAGACCGTCCTGCACCGGTCGGTACAAATTATTGGCCGGACATATCCCTGCCAGGAATTGAGCCTGCCGTCAAAGATGGTGACGCCGCCCGCTGTTGAACTTGAGCGAATAAAAGCGGAAAGGGCGCGCACCCGGAAGGCGAAAGAGACCTGGTCAGACCATCGGTTGTGGCGGCTGCCCTTTCACCGGCCGGTGGCGGGACAATTCACCAGTGTTTACGGCCTGCAGCGTGTGCTGAACGGCAAGCCCAAAGATCCCCACCGGGGCGTGGACTTCAGGGCACCCCTGGGCGCTCCCGTGGAAGCCGTGGCAGACGGCAGGGTCATTTTGGCCGAATCCCACTATTATGCCGGCAACTCCATCTATATAGACCATGGCAATGGTGTCATTTCCCTGTACTTTCACCTGAGTGATTTTGACGTTTCCTTGGGAGATCGTGTAAAACGGGGGCAGACTATCGGCCGGTCCGGTTGTACGGGCCGGGCCACTGGGCCCCACCTGCATCTGTCCATATCCGTACAGGGCCAGTTGGTGGATCCGGTGCCGCTGTTTGAAAAGACAAGTGATCAATTGCTTCGGTGAGAGGCGTTTGAGGGAGCTGTGAGTTTGGTAACATTATACAAAGGCCATTTTATCGATACGCCCACTCCGGGCAAATTCAGGGTGAGAGAAGATGCGGTCGCCATTGTTGAGGCGGGAAAACTCCTTGCCCTTGAAAAGGAGGTGCCGGCCCGGTTTTCTTCGCTTCCTGTAACGGATCTGGGTGCCGGGGTGGTTATCCCTTCTTTTATTGATCTGCATGTCCATGCGCCCCAGCATATGCAGATGGGCGCAGGCCTGGATCTGGGACTGCTTGATTGGCTGGAACATCATACCTTTCCCGGGGAGTCCCGTTTTGCCGATGAAGATTATGCCCGAAAGATTTATCCTCTGTTTGCCGCGGAACTGCTCCGGCAGGGCACTCTCCGGTCTGTGGTTTACGGTACGATTCATCCGGAATCAACCCTGATCCTGGCCCAGGCCTTGGAAAAGGCCGGATTGTTCGCCTTTGTGGGCAAGGTCAACATGGACCGGAATGCGCCGGATGATCTTAAGGAGACAACCGAAGACGCGTTCAGAGACAGTGAGCTGTTCTGCCGGAAATTGACCGGCCGGGATGGGGTCCGGCCCATCCTGACCCCCCGCTTTGCCCCAAGCTGCTCAAAAAAACTTATGGAAAAGCTGGGGCAGCTCTCTGGACGGTTGAATCTGCCGCTCCAGTCCCACCTTTCCGAAACCCTTTCCGAAGCCCAATGGGTTTCTGAACTTTTCCCCGAAAGCCGCAGCTATACCCATCTCTATAATGACTGCGGCCTTTTGGGGCCGGGCAGCCTGATGGCCCACGCCATCTACTTAAGTGACGGGGAAATTGATCTGATTGTGGAACGGGAAACAACATTGGTGCATTGCCCCGGCGCCAACGTTAATTTAAGCAGCGGCATCATGCCCCTGGGGCGCTGTTTGGACCGGGGTGTCAAACTGGGACTGGGCTCCGATGTGGGGGCCGGGCACACCCTTGCCATGTACCGGGCGGTTGTTCAAACCGTACAGGTCAGCAAGCTGCTTCGGATTTTGAAGCCCCGGGAGAATCACAGAACGGTTTCCCTTTCCGAGGCCTTTTATCTGGCCACCATGGGAAATGGTGAATTTTTCACCCGTCAGGGCTGGGGACCTTGCGGGGCCTTTGAGCCGGGCATGAGTTTTGACGCCCTTCACATCGATATGGGACTGCCCCAAGCTGCAGCGCTCTCTGCCCTTACCCAATTGGAGCGGTTTCTCTATGCCGGGGACGACAGAGATATTAAAGCACGGATTTTAGCAGGCCGGGAATTATGAATAAATGCTGCCGCTTTATTTTAAATGACAAAGAGATTGAACTTTCCCTTTCGCCGGGCCGGCCGGTCCTGGATCTTCTGCGAAAAGATCTGGGCGTGTACGGCACCAAAGAGGGCTGCCGGGAAGGGGAGTGCGGCGCCTGTACGGTGATACTCGGCCGAATCCCCCAGGTTGCCTACCGGCCCATGCCGTCCTGTCTCATGCCGGCGGGGCAGCTCAACAACACCCATCTTGTGACCATAGAGGGACTTCAGGGGGAAAGGCCCAATCGGCTTCAGCAAGCCTTTATCGATGAGGGGGCCACCCAATGCGGATTTTGCACCCCCGGATTCATTTTGTCCCTCACCGGTTATCTTTTGGGGGGCAGGACCGTGACCCTCCAGAACGCCGTGGAGGCCCTGGACGGCAATCTGTGCCGATGCACCGGCTACGGATCCATTCGGCGGGCCGTGGCGGCGGCCATTGAACCGTTGCTGGGCAAGGTGCCGTCTCTTGGGCAACTGATCGAACTGGACCTGATCCCTGCCTATTTTGCCGGTATCCCCCGGAGGCTTGGAAACCTGAGGGCTAAGTCCCCGGCAGATCCTCCGGAGTTGGCCTTTGAACCGTTTGACGGCAATCAGCTCCTTATTGCCGGGGGCACTGATCTCTATGTGCAGCAAGGAGATGTCCTGGATCAGTCGAAACCGTGGTTTCTCATACCCGAATCCGAGCCTGTCCGGGTAAAAAACGGGATGATAGAGATCCCCGCAACGGCTACCATGGAACAACTGCGGCAAGATCCCCACTTAATTGATCAATTTCCCGGGTGGCGTGAAAAGTTGCGGGTTGTGGCCTCCCATATTTTACGGAACCGGGCCACCCTGGGGGGTAATCTTGTCAATGCCTCACCCATTGCGGATTGTGCCGTTCTTCTGCTCGCCCTGGATGCCCGGATCCAATTGGTTTCGTCCAAAGGGGCCCGGCGCCGGTTTCCCCTGGAGCAGTTTTTCCTGGGGTATAAGGAGCTGGATTTAAACAGTGACGAACGTGTGGAATCCCTCTTATTGATAAAACAGGATGACACCCGATTATGGAATTACGCCAAGGTAAGCAAGCGGGAGCGATTAGATATCGCAAGTTGTAATTCTGCGGCGATTTTTAAGGTGAATAACGGGGCATTTGTTTCTGTGGGTTTGGCCCTGGGCGGCGTGGCGCCCATCCCGTTTACGGCCCGCCGGACCATGGCATGGCTTAAAGGCAAACCCGTGTCCATGGAGACGTTCCTGGGCGCCATGGCCGTTTTGCAAAAAGAGATCTCTCCCATAGACGATGTCCGGGGAAGTGCCGATTATAAAAGGCGGTTGGCTTGCGCCCTCATGGCGGATCATTATCTTCACTGTTTTTCCCACGTCTGTTCCTACGATGAGTTTATAAAGGCAGGGATGTTATGATCAATCCCGATACCACCTATCATGTGATGGGGCTTACCCGCTATGTGGATGACAGGGATTTTCCCGCCCGGGGATTGCATTGTGTTCTCTTTTTTTCTCCCGTCGCCAGGGGAGAAGTCCGGGGGTTGGATGCCTGCGCTGCCCGAAAGGTTCCGGGCGTGGCGTTCATCCTGACCGCAGAGGATATCCCGGGTGAAAATCAGATCGGCGGCATTATTGAGGACGAAGTGCTCCTGGCCGGGGATGAGGTGGCCTTTGCAGGTATGCCGGTGGCCGCCGTTTATGCCTGGACCGAAGCGGCTGCCCGGGAGGCGGCGGGGCTCATTAAAATTGATATTGCCGAAGATACGCCGGTTCTGGATCCCCGGGAAGCCTGGAACCGGAATGAATTGATTGCCCCGGCACGGACCTTTACTTTGGGCGATGCGGACGCCGCCATCGCGGCGGCAGCCTATGTGGCCGAGGGACGGGCCGAGTCCGGGGCCCAGGAGCATTTTTACCTGGAAGGCCAGGCTTGCGTGGCAACACCTTCGGAGGAGGGCAATATCCATCTCTCTTCGGCTACCCAGGCGCCTGCCTCGGTGCAGCGGGCTGTTGCCACGGTTTGCGGATTGCCCATGAACAGGATTGAAGTGGATGTCCGGCGACTGGGCGGCGCCTTTGGGGGCAAGGAGGCCCAAGCCAATGCCTGGGCCTGTTTTGCCGCCCTGGGGGCTCAAAAATCGGGCGTGCCCTGCCGTATGGTTTTAAGGCGTTCCGACGATATGCTCGCCACGGGCAAGCGGCATCCCTACGCCTCGGATTTCACCCTGGCCCTGGATGGGGACGGAAAATTTCTGGCCTTCAAAGTGATGTACTATCAGAATGCAGGCGCGGCAGCCGATTTGTCCACGTCTGTTTTGGAAAGAACCCTGTTCCATGCCACCGCATCCTATTACGTACCTGCCGTCCATGCCACGGCAGCCTCCTGCCGGACCAACATAACCCCGAACACCGCCTTCCGGGGGTTCGGTGCACCCCAGGCCATGTTCGTCTTTGAAGCGGCCATCCGGGAGGCCTCCCGGGTCAGCGGGATCAGCGCAGAAACACTGCAGCGGAAAAATCTGCTTAAAACCGGGGATACCTTTGTCTATGGTATGGCAGCGGAGAATGACCGGGCACAGCGCTGTTGGGACAAAGCATATACCTGTTACGATCTGACAAAACGGATGCGTGCCATTGACGAGGTTCGAAAGAGAGAAAAGGACACCGGTAAAGCCTCCCGCTACGGCAGGGGGTATGCCCTGATGCCCGTATGCTTCGGCATCAGTTTCAGCACCATATTTTTAAACCAGGCCCGGGCGCATATCCACGTCTACACGGACGGCAGTGTGGGCGTAAGCACAGGTGCCGTGGAAATGGGGCAGGGGGTGAACCACAAAATCCGCGAAATAGTTGCGGAGAGCCTGGGGATCGCTCCCGGGCAGGTTAAGCTGGAATCCACCAACACCACCCGTGTTTCCAACACCAGCCCCACCGCCGCCAGCAGCGCTACGGACCTGAATGGGGCGGCTGCCCTGATGGCCTGTGAGATGATAAAAGCGCGTCTTTTTAAATTTATGGCCGGTGAATATCAATGTGCATCAAGGGATTTTTATCTTGAAAAAGGCGGCTTGTATAGAAAGGGCAGCGCCTGTGGGGTCAGTTGGGCGGAACTGGTGGGCCAGGCCTATCTGTCACGGGTGCAGTTGAGCGCCGAAGCCCACTATTCAACGCCGGATCTGCACTTTGACACATCTGTCGGGAAAGGCCGTCCCTTTGCCTATCACACCTGCGGAACAGCCTATTTTGAGGCTGAAGTGGACCGCCTTCTGGGCACCTACAGGATAGAAAAGGCCTATGTGGTGCATGACCTTGGGCGATCCATAAATCCCCTCATTGACCTTGGCCAGGTTGAGGGAGGCATGGTCCAGGGTATTGGATGGATGACCATGGAAGAGATGCGTTACACAGATACGGGAAAACCCCTGACGGCCACTGGGGGCACCTATAAAATGCCTGATATTTTTTCCGCCCCTTTGGAGATGCAGGTAAAATTTTTGGCGGATGACTATAACCACAAAGCCGTTAAGGGCTCCAAGGCCGTAGGCGAGCCGCCCTTGATGTACGGCATCGGGGCCTTTTTTGCCATAAAAATGGCCGCCGGGTGCGAGAACGCCGTCTATTGCGCACCCATGACGCCCGAGCGTTTGATGGGGCAATTAAGAGATGGGGATTGAGATTCGGTCCCCGCCCGCTTTGATAAACATACACTATAAATATTTAGTGCCTGAACAGCAATCCCCGAGTGGCAACAGCCGGGTTCCAGAACCTAAATTCCGGCATATGGATATTCATGGCTCCCTCCAGCCGTTTTAAGGGCTCCGCATTGCCGTATCCGCTGTTATTGCTTTCAGGTGGTTTATCCGGCCAACGCCATTTATTTTAAATAGGCGTCTGATTGGCTTTGTCGAGTTGTTACGTTCGATTATGCCGCGATGCGGATCAGAAAATGCGCCTTGATACCAAAAAGATAAAAAATATTATTCCTTGACATGTGACAGCCGGGCCTCTTATATCTCTTCCTGAATTTTAATTGAAATTAGGGAACTGCTTGAATATTAAAGATTATATGGATGCCATTCTTGACTCGTTTGACGAGGCGCTCTGCATTTCTGATGCAAAGGGATTTATCACCTATGTCAATACGCCCTATGAATCTCTCATGCATATTAAAAAAGAAGAGGTCATCGGCAAGAATGTGAATTATCTTGTAGAAATAGGCATTGTGGACATGGTAGTGGCGCCGGAAGTGATCCAGACAAAGTCTGCGGTATCGATTGTTCAGAATTTGGATTTTGGAAAAAAACTTCTGCTCCGGGGCGTTCCAATTATGGCGGATAATCAGGTCAAACTGGTGGTGACCGTTCTCAAAGACCAGACAAAAATCACCGAACTTCGGGAGCAGTTAGATGCCTTGCAAACGCTGTACTCTGCTGCCTCAAAGACCAAGTTTAAAAAAAAGCCAGTGGTGCTGGGCAGCCCCGGCATCAAAAAGGTTTACCGCCAATTGAGCACCATCGCCGATACTGATGTGACGGTATTGATTCTGGGAGATACCGGTGTGGGCAAGGAGGTATTTGCACGCAAACTTCACGCCAATAGTAAGCGGGTAAAATGCCCCTTTGTGAAAGTGGATTGCGGGTGTCTGCCGGAGAATCTGATTGAGTCCGAACTTTTCGGGTATGCGCCGGGGGCATTCTCCGGGGGAAAACCCCAGGGGAAAATGGGGATCATTGAGTCTGCAAACACAGGAACCGTTTTTTTGGACGAGGTGGGAGAGCTTCCCCTCATGATGCAGACCCGTCTTTTACGGGTGCTTCAGGACCGGGAAATTCTCAGGATAGGTGATACGGCACCCCGTCCTGTTGATGTGCGATTTGTTGCCGCCACCAACAGGAACATACAAAAATTTATCGAAGAGGGGCGCTTTCGCTCTGACCTTTATTACAGGCTTAAGGTTGCAGAGATTAAAATTCCCTCCATTCATGAACGACATCTTGATATCATTCCCCTGGTGAAAAATTATCTTAACTACTATTGTGCCCTGTACAGCCGAAACGTTTCGTTTACCCCTGACGCAGAACAGGCGCTTATGCAGTACAGATGGCCCGGCAATGTACGTGAAATTGAAAATTTTGTACTTAAAACCGTGGTTGAAGCCCGGAAAAAATTAATCCATTTCCGTGATCTGCCCCCAAAAATGAAAACCGGACTAAAAGGGTCAATGGTCATGGAGGGCGACCTCAGCCGGCTTTGCCGGGGCAAAAGCTTAAAGGAAATTCGAGAAACCGTAGAAAAGCAAGTACTTGAACATGGCTTTAAAAAATATAAGAATATTTCCGCTCTGGCAAAATTCCTGGGTACGGAAAGAACCACGGTGTCAAGAAAACTCAAAAAATACGGGATATCATAAAAGGGCCAGGATGGCCCTTTTATGGATAGTGGCCGTGAACGCTGATTTTAAAAAATTTTGTGAAATCTACACGGATTTTTCAATCTTTGTTGTGAACTGAGCCGGGATGTTGATCGCTCAGGCCGGTCCATGGCCGTTATTCAGGCCAAGGACCTTTATTGCGTTGTCATGCATGATCCGGGTTTTTATCTCTTGGCTGAACCCAAACCCGTCATACATCTTAAGCGCATCCCTGAAGTCAGCGCCGGGGTGGGCACTGGCATACAGAATCTTATCAGAAATCAAATCGGTTGCGGCCCTGATATAGGCCGCTGCCCCCGGATGTCTCTCATATTCAGACAACTCCATGTAGACATTGTTGTTACGTTCGGTCACCATGATCGCTTCGTTAACCCACGGGTATCCGCCGTGGCTGATAACCACTGTCAGCTCCGGAAAGTCCCGGGCGACATAATCAATGAGGCGCGGCGATGCATGTTCCATCACGGCACCGGGTACAAGGGTTCCGGGGCCGGTGGAAATCACTATGGGGATTTCAAGTTCACAGCACTTGGCATAGATGGGATAGTACCGGGCCTCATTTACCGGAATTTTAGCCA
>JAKSBO010000917.1 GCA_022361095.1 Desulfobacterales bacterium
AAAAAATGACTAATATAAAAAAATGGATAGCACTTATAATCGGCTTGTTCGTGATATTCGGTATCCTGGTCGCTACTGTCAAATTTATATTCCTAGACTTTTTTGTGGATTTGTGGTGGTTTCAAACCCAAAAAATGACAACATACTATTTCCTGAGGCTACTATATCCATACCTGATACTTATATTTTTCACGGTTTTGTTTTTCCTTATCTTCTATATCAACTTCAGGAGTGCTTCCCGGGTTATTGGTTTTGAAGATAAACCGGATGGTTACAAGGAAAAAAAGTGGTTAAAGTATCTCAACCATGCTTTGCGAGACATGTATATTGTTCTTTCTTTTGTGATGGCTTTAATAATTTCCATACCGATTTTCAGAAATTGGGAAGATTCGCTGCTGTTTCTCTTTGGAAATAATAGTGGCGTGTCGGATCCTCTGTTCGGCAAGGACATTAGTTTTTATCTTTTTTCTCTTCCCATCTATCATTTACTTCAAAAAGAAATTCTTATAGTCGTTACACTGATGCTGGCGGGCGTGTTGTTTATTTACTGGTACGAATGGACGGCAACACCTGCAGAGCACCGAATGAAATCCCTGAAAGCACGTTGGCACACCAGTATCCTGGTGATATTTGTTTTTGCGGCGTTATGCTGGGGTTTTATGCTGGAACGGTATGATCTATTGTATGAAACAGCCAATCTTCCTATTTTCAAAGGGCCTGGCTATGTAGAGATGACTGTCATACTTCCATTTATATGGGTTACGGTTCTTTCCCTGATGTTGACGGGTATTTTCCTGGTACTTAAAATTCACAGGCGTGTAGGGTGGAAAATGCCGATTATCTTTTTTATGATTTCTGTTATTGCATTTTTGGGGAAAAATGTTGAGACATTTGGGGAGGCCGTTCGAAAATACATCGTGATGCCAAACCAAATGGTTCGGGATCGTAACTACATCAAGGCAAGTGTTGAAGCGACGCTTGCCGCCTATGGTCTTGACAAGGTTGAAACCAAGGATTTTGAAATGAATTCGCCGGTCTCTTTCGATGCTGATGATCCGGATACCTTGCGCCGGTTGCGTAATGTTCCCGTTTGGGACAGAGATATTCTTGGTAGTGTATTCGAGGAACTTCAAGGTATACGGACATATTATTCATTTCCAACTATTGATGTTGACCGCTATTGGGTAGATGGTGAATATCGGCAGGTCTATCTTGGCGCAAGAGAGATAAATAATTCAAAACTGCCTGAAGTCGCTCAAAACTGGATCAACACGCACCTTCAATATACTCACGGTCATGGCGTGGTCATGATTCCGGCCGCCCAGGCTGGAGATGAACCAATGACGTGGCTTATCAAAGATATCCCCCCGACATCCCAATTTGGCCTATCCAGCAATCAAACCGATATTTACTACGGACTCGAAGACAAGCCCTATGCGATCGTTCCAAACAGTGTCGGGGAAATCGGGTCCCCTGCCGGAGAGCGTGAGAACTTAGTCCATTACAATGGAAAGGGCGGCATCGCCGTCAATTCACTTTTGCGCAAGCTTTTATTGACATACTATTTTAAAGATCGAGAAATCTTTTTTACCACGAAAACAAACAGCCAGAGCAGAATACTGTTCCGAAGAAATATTATAGAACGAATTGAGCATATTACCCCTTTTTTAAAGCTGGACAACGATCCCTATATCGTTCACACCCCAAAGGGGCTATTCTGGATACAGGACGCTTATACAACGGCATCCAATTACCCGATTGCATCCCCATACAAAGCAGAAGGGTTCAATTATATCCGTAATGCGGTGAAAATAGTGGTTGATGCCTATAACGGCAACGTCTCTTATTATGAAGCCGATCCCAGCGATCCCATCATTAATGCTTACCGTAAAATGTATCCCGGAATGTTTAAACCATTATCCGATATGCCGGCGTTTTTGAAACAACATATTCGGTATCCCCGTGATATCTTTAGCATTCAAATGTCCATGTATGCGACCTATCACCAAACGAATCCGGAACGTTTCTTTAGGCAAGAAGATAACTGGATGTTTTCCAAGATTGCTATCGATAAAGATTTTTTTCCTGCGGTCCCCTATTACTTGACGTTAGATTTATTGGAACCCGGAAAAGATGAATTCTTCTTGTGTCTGCCCTTATCCCCATTTGGCCGGGATAACCTGCGGGCATTGATGTTTGCGGGAAACGACCTTGAAAATTATGGAAAAATCTATGCGTACCGTTTCCCGCGCAGTAAACAGGTATATGGACCGGCACAGGTCCATTCGTTAGTGAATCAAGATACCGTGATTTCAGAGCAGTTCTCACTGTGGAATCAACAAGGCTCCGAGTTGGTATTTGGGAAAATGATAATTGAACCCACAGGCGGTGCACCACTATACATCCAACCGATCTATCTCCAAGAGGAAGGGCCGTTAAAAATACCACAAATAAAGCGATTAATCATGTCTTTGGAAGATGCGGTTGTGATGGCACCAAGTCTTGAGGAAGCAGCTGTCAAATTAGAATATGAATTGCGTCGAAAATCGGACCGTCTTGAAAAAGAAGCGCCGCCGGTTTCACCGCCCATACAAATTCAAAAGATGCCGGTAGATGATATAAAAGAAGCAAAATCTGATGACATTATTCGATTGGAAAAAGATCCCTCATCAGACGAGGGTGCAGTTCAATAATTTAGAGCCATATCGTTTTTACTTTCGGCCAAGCCAGACGAAATAGGGCTGATAGTAACATCAAGATACTCCAGGAACCGTATGACCCATCAATGTTACCTGGTCTAAGACAGGCCGTAATAAGTTGTCTGCCGCAGAATACATACAATGGCGGAAAACAATACTTATCATAGTCGCCATGAAAGCGCCTGCCGACTTCATCCCTATGTACGGGATCATCCCTAGCATCACAATCAAGGATGGTTTCTTGTTTGCCCGGCATGGCGGGCAGACCCGGCCTGCGGTAAGTCGGCGTCACCCCGACCAGGGGAAGACAATTCGCATTGCAAGGGCGTTGCTGGTAACGGCAGGGTCTTAAGGACGCAATCGGAAGAGAGCAGTACCTAACGCAAGCAAACCTG
>JAKSBO010001011.1 GCA_022361095.1 Desulfobacterales bacterium
TCCATATAGCAAAAAATAGGTTTTGTGAGTCAATTGCTTTGTGTACATGGGATATTGGTTGTATTGTGCGCGGTTATTGGCTGTAGGGAGTGGATGGGTATAGAGGTGGGATGGGGTTTTGATGAAATAAGAGGGGGAAAGGTGTCTCTATAACATGTGGCTTGGAGTAAGGTTACGGTGTTTTACCCTGCTGCGCTTTATGTACGCGTAAACTTTGCCGACGAGAGTGTGGGCATGGTTAATACAAAAGGAAACATGCTATTTCTTCCAGCAGGGGACATGCACCATGAAAAAGTATTTATCAGTTACATTAGTTGCGGCGTTAGTCGCGTTTAGCGTCGGTTGTGAAACGACGAAGAAAGTCCAGACCAAGAAGATTGGTACGGCAAACCAGGTTGGCACTGCACATGCTCTGATGATTGGGGCATATCAGGGTCAGATGACGATTGAACGACTTCGTTCCTACGGGGACTTAGGCCTAGGCGTGGCGGAGAACTTGAATGGTGAATTGATTATTCTTGACGGCAAGATGTATCAAACATCAGTGAACGATGAGTTAGTTGCACCTAAGGCAAATTCGGAAACACCATTTGCAACAGTGGTGCATTTCAATCCGGACAAGACTTGGCCAATAGCTAATCCAGTGACGTATGCTGACTTTGAAAAGATGTTGGATCAGCAGGTTGTGAATCCTGAGATCGTTGCAGCTTTTAAGATTACGGCAACGTTTGACACGATGCGTTACAGCACATTGACATTGACACAGAATTACGTGCCTTACGATCAGGCATTGAAGAATGAGCACGTATATGAAAGTGATAATGTTAAAGGTACGCTGGTTGGCTTCTACTTCCCGCCATTCTTTGGTGATGTGAACTTCAAGGGCTACACCTTCTACTTCATTCAAGATGATACTCGCCACGGCGGTAGAATGATTGATTGTAAGATTCGTGAAGGCAAGATGGAAGTGATGTACAACGAGAATGTTTACCTGATCTCAGGCGACATTCGTCCACCATCAGTTTCACCACGTTAATCGTCGATTGAATTAGGAATCACAAAGCCCTGTGGCAAGCGATTGCTGCGGGGCTTTTGTTATGCGCAATTAGTGTGACAGGGGGACTTGCAGTTTATTGAGGATATGCTTTCTTGAGCGGTTCATGAGTGCGGCGGTGATGCGCATGATGAGGATGAAGAAGCAAAGGGCGTAGAGGCCGGGTTGGATTGAGGTGCGGATGAGGGATTTACCTTCGGTTAGGAAGATGAAGAGGGCGAGGCCGAAGACATCGAGCATGGCCCAAGAGGAGATGGCGTCATTTATGATGGTGAGGATTCGATGTTGATGGGGTTTGTGATCGCTGAGCCAAAGATAGAGAAGGCTGAGGAGGTAGAGGGCAGGGGTGATGATGAGCGTAAAGAAAATAAAGATTGAGAAGATGGGTAGGTGGGCATCAAAGA
>JAKSBO010000819.1 GCA_022361095.1 Desulfobacterales bacterium
AACGACCATGACTGCCTGCCTGTACACAATTTCAAATTCGGTTCACACCCTGAAAGCAAAGTCATTGGTGAAGATGTCTACGAGCACATCTTTGACAAGGGCTTTGACGGCTGCTGGCGCGGCTGTGCCGTGGCATGTGCCCATGGGGTAAAAGATTTTTCCCCTTTTACCGGTCCTTACAAAGGCGCCAAGGTTTTTGTGGACGGCCCTGAATATGAAACCGTGGCCGGATGCGGGTCCAACCTGGATATTTTTGATGCCCATACCATCCTTGAGATGAACTTTTACTGTGACGCCTATGGATTGGATACCATCTCTGTGGGGACTTCCATCGCTTTTGCCATGGAGTGTTTTGAAAGTGGCCAGATTACTTTGGATCACACCGGCGGCATGGATTTGAGCTTCGGCAACCGGTTCAATGCCCTGGAACTTATTCACCAGATGGCCCGGGGAAATGGTTTTGGTGCGGTTGTGGGCAAAGGTGTCCGCCGGATGAAAAAAACGTTTGCCCGGGATTTTGGCGCAGATCCCGCCTTTTTGCAGGATATCGGTATGGAATCCAAGGGATTGGAGTTTTCAGAATACATCACCAAGGAGAGTCTGGCCCAGCAGGGCGGGTATGGGTTGGCCCTTAAAGGGCCCCAGCATGACGAGGCGTGGTTGATTTTTCTGGATATGGTGCACAACTTTATGCCGACCTTTGAAGACAAGGCTGAGGCCCTCCATTGGTTCCCCATGCTGAGAACCTGGTTCGGCCTGTGCGGACTTTGCAAGCTGCCCTGGAATGATATTGTCCCTGCAGACAACAAAGAGACTGCTGAGCCGGCCAAAGTGGTTAAACATGTGGCCTGGTACGCACAATTTTTTTCTGCGGTTACCGGCAGGCAGGTGAATTCTGATGATCTGATTACCATGAGTGAAGCGGTATACAACTTCCAGCGGATTTTCAATCTTAAGATGGGATACGGCACCCGGGAACACGATTCCGTGCCCTATCGTGCCATGGGGCCTGTAACCGGGGAAGAGTACGAATCCCGGGCCGAACGCTATGATACCCAGCTAAAAAATACCTATGGCATGGATATTTCCGCCATGGATACCCGGGGCAAAATGGCAGCACTGCGCGGCAAGCGTGAAGAACAGTATGAACTGCTGAAAGATGCGGTATATAAACGCCGGGGCTGGACTGCCGACGGGATACCCACCGTTGAAACGGTCAAACGTCTCGGCATTGATTTTCCCGAAGTGCTTGGGGTGCTTAAATCCAATGGCGTCGTTTAAGGCCGACAATTTTGCCCCTTTGCATTTTGCCTGCTATTTGTTAATCTGTGTCGGAACATAATAGAAACCGGAACGGATAAAATTTCTATATTACTGCATTATGAAGATATCAAGGCATTCTATCTACAACAGCTTCTTTCGCTTTTTGATCAGGCGTCTGCCGATTACGGCTGTTCCGGTACTTGCGGCTGTTATGTGGTTGGCCGGAACGGCCCCTGCATCACAATCCGTCCTTGATTTCAGTGTGCACACCCTGGCATCAAAGGTTCCTGGAAAAACAGCACTTATCGTCGGCGGCATCCAGGGGGATGAGCCGGGTGGATTCAATGCGGCCGCCCTCATTGCTACCCGTTACAAGATTCTGTCCGGACAGGTAATCGTGGTTCCCAATCTCAACTTTGAAAGTATTATTAAGCGATCCCGGGGCGTTTACGGGGACATGAACCGTAAATTCGATCAGGTGAGTAAAACCGATCCCGAACGGAAAATCATTGCAAAAATTAAATCAATGATCACCGACCCGAACGTTGATTTCATTTTAAATCTGCACGACGGCTCAGGATTTTTTACGCCGACACGTGAAGGTAAAATGCGCAATCCTGACAGATGGGGGCAAAGCATTATCGTTGACCAGGCGTTGATGCCTGAAAACTATACAGGCCTGTTTTCTGATCTTGCTGCCACGGCCCGGCAATGTGCCGACAATGTCAATGCCCATCTGATTGACCCCGGTCACACCGTGTACGTTAAAAATACCCGGACAGCTGAAGGGGACCGGGCGATGGCAAAAACACTTACCTTTTTTGCTATGAAAAATAAAAAACCTGCCTTCGGGATTGAAGCCAGCAAATCCTTTCTGACCCCCGGGCGTGTATATTACCACCTTCGTGCCATTGAATCTTTTTTCTTAAAGGCCGGGATTGCTTTTAAGCGTGATTTCTCTTTGAACCCAAAAGAGATAAAAAAGGCAATAGACAAGGATATTGCCTTGACTTTGGGTGAGCGCCGGATCCTTCTCTATGCTGAAAATATACGCAATCGCATCAATTACCTGCCCATGGAAAAAGACAGTGACTTGCAGTTTCTCGGCAACAATCCGCTATTGGCCGTGGTGCACAATAAATCGGACTTCAGCCTGTACCACGGGAATCGCTGCCTTTCTCATCTCAGCCCCCAGTATTTCGAATATGACCTGGGAATCGACAGTATTGAGATGGATGTTGACGGCAAAACACAACACGTTCCCTTTGGTTCCAGAATTTTGGTTAAAAAGCAGT
>JAKSBO010000152.1 GCA_022361095.1 Desulfobacterales bacterium
AGGGAGATCAAGCAAAAGTTGTACTCAGGGCGCAGAGAGGATCCCGAAGTACGTATTGAGATTCAAGTCAATTTAATGAAAAAGTGTTAAAAGATATCAGAGGAATAATCATGAACTCATAGCTGGAGCCATAATCGGAATGATGATTTAAAAGGTTGACAGGCCAAACACGACTCCCATTGGTCAAGATAAGAAGACTTTGACCTTCAAAGCTTTGCTCTAACGAGAACGTTTTTCAAAGACCTCCCTTTTCTGTATGAAAGCAGGGGAGGTTTTTTTATAGATGTCTCTTAGTCATAAGAATGTTTTTAAGACAAGGCACAGATGGGTGATATTCTGTAACAAACGGCAAAATTCTTTTGCGCGTTTTTTGTTTATTTTGTAGAGCCGACATTCTTTCGCTAAACGGATATCATTTTTGAGAGAGTATTTTCCATAAGGTTATCTGGATAACCTCTGTCGCGTAATCTGCGCTTGAATTGTGTAATGTGTTCTTCAAATGTAGCGTTTGGAGAGTGGATTAGAAGTTCAAGCGAAGGGTTGCAGAGAGATTGTGGCTGGACTGATCTTCATGGAGAAGGATGGTTTGGTAATGGGTGAGGAAAGTGAGGCGAGAGTCGAAGTTCAAACGCATGCCGGTGGAGAGTGTCATGAAGTTTGCATCTGTGTTGTCAATAAAGGATGAGAATGGGGTGTTGGGATGAGATTTGAATGCGGTTCTGATGGTTTGGGTTTGATCGAGGTATTGATGATCATAACTGATGGATGCGAAGGGGATGAGGGTGGCTTGGTTGAAGTTGCAGGTGTAGGAGGCAAGAATGCCTGCGGAGGAGGATAGAGATTGATGGTTTTGCGCAGCGACGGAGAGAGAGAATGCAGAGGGAGTGGCGGTTGATTCGGAGTATGATTTGATATGCGCGTTTGCGTAGCGGAGGTATGCGAATGGGGTGAGTGAGAGGTTTTTGCTGATTTGGGCATTATTTAGTGAAAAGGATGAGCCGAGTTCGAGAACGAACTGCGAGGAGGATGTTTTGCTTGAGGCGAGGAGTTGTGTTGAGGTGGTTTGGATGTTTCGTTGCATGTCAAAGTTGGCATGTGTGAGTGATGTGGAGAGTGAGAGTTGGAGGTTGGGTGTTGGTGAGTAGAGAGCGTAGAGTGTGGGTGAGAAGGCGGTGATATCAGAGGAGCCACGGTTATTGTTGATGGTGGTGTCGAGTTTGGAGTAGGTGAGTGCGGCGCCTAAGCGAAGATTAGATGATACGGGTATGTCGGAGCCGACGGTCAGATCG
>JAKSBO010000122.1 GCA_022361095.1 Desulfobacterales bacterium
GAATTCCTTGACTTCATGGTTTTGCTTGAGTCTTGCGATAATAGAATCAACATCAGGATATGTACAAAGTCCTGAGGTCACTGTTACCGGAAGTATCGGTTCGGTGTTGACTATGATCACGCCATCATCGGAAAGGTATTCCAGATACCTGAGAGATTCACTTGGTTCAAGAGCCAGCAATACGTCAGCACCCTTTACGGGAATCATGGAACCAAACTCACATCCGATTCTGACATGATTGACTACTGAACCACCACGTTGTGCCATACCATGAGTTTCTGCTGCACGTACTGACAGATTTTCCCTCACTGCAGCTTTACCGATTATATCAGATGCAAGGATAGTACCCTGTCCGCCAACACCGGCAATGACAAGATCAAATTGCGAGATTCCTTCAGCACTCATTTCTTCACCTCCGTAATTGCATTAAACTTACACAAGCGAGCACATACTCCACAGCCAGTGCACATAGAATTAATAGATGCTTTTTTGGATTCCGTATCAAATTCAATTGCCGGACAACCGAGGTTAACACATATCCTGCATCCAACACATTCCTCCGTATTAATGATAAACGGATTCTTTCGAATTCCTGCACGCTTTGCATCAATGACACAGAGCTGCTCTGTGATTACAACAGAAGTTCCCTTGTAGTCCTTTGCTCTTTTAAATACCTCTTCTGTCTTTTCGAGATCATAAGAGTCAACAGTCTCCACGAAACCGGCACCCATGCCCTTACACAACTCTTCCAGGTCCACTTCAGTTGTTTCCTCACCTGTAGCTGTCTTTCCCATTCCGGGATTTGGTTGGTGTCCTGTCATGGCAGTTGTACGATTATCTACTATGGTTACCGTAATGTCAGCTTTATTATAGATAGCATTGAGAAGACCGTTCATACCTGTGTGGAAGAAAGTAGAATCACCAATGGAGCAGCATATTGGTTTTTTCTCCCCGGCCTGGTACATACCGCTTGCAACGGTTATGCTTCCACCCATACAAAGAGTGGTATCAACGGTACCGCTCTGGATACCAAGAGTATAGCAACCGATATCACTCGGGAAAATCGCATCTTTGCCATATACTTTCTTCATGACATGGAA
>JAKSBO010000892.1 GCA_022361095.1 Desulfobacterales bacterium
TTTATTACGGCATGACCCACGGCGCTGCAAAACTTGTGGAAGCGTTTGGTGATGAAACCCAGAAAAAACTGTACATGAAAAAAATGTTTGCAGGCCAATGGGGCGGCACCATGCTTCTGACTGAACCCGAAGCCGGCTCCGATGTGGGTGCCTTGACCACCACAGCCACCTTAAACGATGACGGCACCTACACCATCCAGGGCACAAAAATTTTCATCTCTGCCGGCGAACACGATCTTTGCGACAACATCATCCATCCGGTCCTTGCACGTATTGAGGGCGCCCCAGCAGGAACAAAGGGGATTTCGTTGTTTTTGGTACCCAAGTTCCTTGTCAATCAAGATGGATCACTGGGTGAATTCAACAATGTGGTGTGCACGGGCCTTGAAGAAAAAATGGGGATACACGGCAATGCCACCTGCACCCTGGCACTGGGAGACAAAGGGCCTTGTATCGGCACCCTTCTGGGCGAAGAAAACAAGGGTATGCCGGCAATGTTTCAAATGATGAACGAATCCAGGGCTTTTGTGGGTCTCCAGGGCTTTGCCGTGGCGTCCGCTGCGTATATGAACGCCCTTGATTATGCCAGAACCCGGATACAGGGCCGGCATCTTACGGCAGGCAAGGATGCCACAGCCAAAAATGTTACCATTATCAACCATCCGGATGTTAAACGCCAGTTGTTGAATATGAAAGTTTACACTGAAGGCATGCGCTCTTTGCACTATTACTATGCCAAATGCGAGGACATCGTTCACACCACGGATGATGAAGAATTAAAGGCCAATACCGCAGCATTAATAGAAGTACTCACCCCCATTGTCAAAGGCTATATCACGGACAAGGCCCTTGAAGTCTGTTCCCATGGGGTTCAGGTTTACGGCGGATATGGATACTGTAAAGAATTTCCGGCAGAACAGCTCATGCGCGACTCCAGAATTTTTATGATTTATGAAGGGACCAACGGCATCCAGGCCATGGATCTTCTTGGCCGCAAACTGGCCATGAACAACGGCCGAAGTTTTACTTATTTCCTGGACCAGATTAGAAGGACCATACAAGAGGCTCTCCTCATTGACGGTCTTTCAGTTCTTGCGGAAAAAATGGAACTAGCCCTGGACAGATATGATGTTGTTGCCAATGAGATCGGTGCAAGGGCAAGGTCTCAAAATGCACTCAACGCCTATGCCTTTGCCCATCCCTTTCTGGACATCACAGGAGATATTGTCTTTGCATGGATGCATTTGTGGCGCGCCTGCGTTGCCGCCCCCAAACTGGCTAAAAAGGCGGGCTCTCTTGACCCTGAAGCCGTAGCTGCCAAGGCCGGCAAAAATAAAGATGCCGCCTTTTATGCCGGCCAGATAGCCTCGGCCAGATTTTTTATTAATACCATTTTACCCGGATCTTATGGTAGAATGGATGCTATTCTTGAAGGGGATACCTGTGTGGAAGATATCCAAGACGTATCCTTTGGCTCAAAATAGTGTTTGAATGAAAAGCCGCCCATCTGCGGCGTTGCTGCACAAAGCTGCCAAACTATACGACCGGGTCTCACGTACTATAGTACGCTCCGGTTCCAGCTTTGCTTGCGCCTTGCATCTGGGCAACTTTTCCTCCAAACACGGGCTGCATAAGAGTTCGGTTCATAATAGTACCGATTTAAATGCTTGCTCTTGAGACTAACAACGGGATTAATAAATAACTCTAAGCAGATCCCGGAATTTTTTCGGGATCTGTTGCTTTGTTCAAAAAAACAAAAAGGAGGAAAAGAACATGCTTGAAACTTTGAAAAACAGTCTGCTTACCGGAGTGGGCATGGCGCTTCGCTCCAAAAAAGAGATTGAGACATTTGCCAAAGAATTCGCCCAGCAGTCTGAGATGAACCAGAAAGAGGCAAAGGATTTTTTAGAAGAGTGTAAAAAAAAATATGATGAAGCCAAGTCCGGCCTTGACAAAAAAGTTGAAGAGGTTGTGGAATCGGTATTAAAACGTCTTGATCTGCCTACCAGGGCAGACATTGATGCGCTCAATGCCCGGATAGATGAATTGACCCGGAAAATAGAAAAGGGGTCCTGAACCCAGGTCCTTTGTACGGCCCATGCTCAGCTTTAAGACGATTTCAAAGATCACGAAACGGTACCGGCATCTGGTCCGTTACCAACAGATCATCGGCATCGTTTTCAAATACGGATTTGAAAACATTATCGATGCCATGAAAATTGATCATTACATTGATATCATTCCCTTTTCAAAACCCCATCAAAAA
>JAKSBO010000580.1 GCA_022361095.1 Desulfobacterales bacterium
AGAATTTCGAGATCAGCGTAATATTTGAGGCGGTCATGACTCAATTCCTTGAAATGAGGTTATAAAAAGGAATTTAGATATCAGGAAGGTTCAACTTTGCATACCTCTCTTCAATAAAAAAATTTTAATGCGTTTGCCCTGTTATCAAACCGGTAATATTTACCCCGATTCCGGCACAGGCCATTGAGCCCGGACATTTGATTTAAGGCCGCCTCTAATAATCGCCTTTTGGCTATGATTTTTTTGTTGCAATAAATTTTCATGAATTTCGCGGGTGCGGAATGCAATCAGATCATAGGGAAAGCGAATCCCCGGTATTTGGGAAATCCAAACACAAGGAAAGCCCCGATCATAATCAGCGGAAGGTTCAAAAATACCTGCGGGATCTGCAACGACGGAACGGATGGAAACACCCTTTTTTAGCTGGAAGGTATTGCCAAGAATAAACTGCAAAAGAAACGGCGGCATGAAGGAGCCTGGTCACGGCCTCGATGCCGTTAAGGCCGGTGCGGATGCGCTTGCCGCTGCCTGCATTTTTCACAACACACCCCTTTGCAAATCAAAGAGGCGTTGAATAGATCCGGCATTCCGGCCAGGTTACAGGATTTTGGATGAAAGTTCGGCAATTCCAAAAACTGATCTCAAGGGGCGTGATAAAAAGATATAAAACTCAAGACTTTTCCCTTTTTATATATTATATTGACCGTATTGATTCGATGAAAATCTTTGGCCGACACCTCAACAAATCAAAATCATAAAAAACCTGTGATTCAAGAACGGATCTAAGACACTAAATCACACGGAAAAAGAAATTTCACGACTATCCGATATCATGGTCTGGGTACGAAACGGGAAAATCATTTGGTTTCGGCCGAATCTTTCTCCATTGAAAAACACGATACCAGTTCAGTCCGTTGGAGACCGTTTTTGATTGGAGGGGACCTCTATAGCAAATGATAAAAATATGTTCCCCCAAAAAAGGGTTTGATAATGTCAAGCCCTCTGAAAGGGCCGACAGGCACGGCGTTCTTTGCTGATCAATCCGCAGCACGGGAAACTTAATCGGAACCGCTAGTTGGACAGCCACTCTGAGATAAACCGTCCGTTTAACAGCGTTAAAAACGGAAAAATTATTTTAACAAGAAAACAGGAGGTGACACATGGACAGTGATTTCCATTACTATGGAACAGGTACGGCAGCTTTGGCGGCAGGATTTTCCGAAAAAGATTCAATAACAATTGCGAATGTCGCGCAATATCATGATTGGTTTCACAGTGACTACTGGTCCTACTGGTACATTGTCGATGACAAAGGAAAGAAGGTTAAAGATTCAAGTGGTAATTCATATCATTATGAGTATCCCCAATTAACGTCTCAGAATTTAGATTGGAAAATGATTGCCGATTACAATGGAAACATCTGGACGCCGTTTCATTTTCCCCCCGGCAATGTAAAATATACGGTAGATGGTTCGGATGCGGGTGCCAAGGGCTCCTGGAAATCCGTATTTAACGCGCATCATATCGTACAAAAAACGAGGCTGGATTCCGGTA
Organism: Desulfobacterales bacterium; assembly: GCA_022361095.1. Lineage (GTDB taxonomy): Bacteria > Desulfobacterota > Desulfobacteria > Desulfobacterales > Desulfobacteraceae > Desulfobacter. The sequence goes on from JAKSBO010000580.1 coordinate 1,555, forward strand.
ATACCAGTAAGCTTTGTCGCCCGTTCAGCCGGTTTGCAATGGATATGATTGAGGACACTGTTAAGCAATACAACGAGTTATCCGGGGCTGACGGCGATGAGCTGGCAAATAAAATCAGTGCCTTGGTTGCTCCCAGACGAAGGTGTCCTGTAACCGATGGGCGTAAATTAGCGATCTATCTGCTGGGTATTCGTCTTCACGTTTTATCGGACACCTGGGCCCATCAGGATTTCACAGGATCAATAAATAAAGAGGTAAACGGGGCCGGCCTGGTCAATGATGTTTATATCAGGGATGAAAATGGAGAGTACCGGCTTGCAAGTTGGACGGGAACCATATACGTGTTTCACGATGATACCGATAGCGCTGCCGCACCTAACGTCATTAAGAATCCCGGCCATGGCCAGTTAGGCCATCTTCCCGATTACTCATGGGCTCATTTCAAATATCCGGCATCGTGGCTGCCCGAAGAAGAAAACTATCATATCAGGGACAATCCGGGTGAATATAAAAATGCCTGGAGTTGGCTGAGTCATACGATGAAATTGTGCCGGGGCGATTTGACTGATGATCAGATACAAAACGAACCGGCACAACCGCCTCAAGATATCAGCAAGGTAATCGAGACGTACCATCCTCTCAGTACAAAAGCGTTGACGGCTGTTCCGGCAAGCGAAGAATTATGGAAAAAGACCGCTTTGGGAAAAAAATTACCTGAGCGCTGGATTATTGAGGAAAGAGAAAAACTCGGTTTGCATGACGGCCTGGCTTCTACACGCTATGGATGGATTAATGTCAGACAGAATAGCACACTACATTGCATGGAGACCGCTGCCGCTATTCATTATCAGTTTTGCGTGGATTGGGCTGCAAAGCATAATGACAACGGCTATTCCTGGACACTCTGGAAGCCGATTACCTAAGTATCGTCATATGTTGTGCCGCCAATGAGAGAAAATCATGATGAGACAATTTCCGTTTCTCCGGATTACCAGAGCCAGCTCGACCCGATGTTGAGCTGGCTCTCAACCGATTTCACTTCCCTGGCCTGTTCCCGGGCCGCCCTGGCGATCATATCCGCGGCACCATCCACAGAGATCTGGTCCAGGTTGATCATGAGGTCGAAGCAGGTGTTGTCCGCCTGCCCCCCCCCAGACCGCCCGTGCCCAATGCTCCCGGTTCTTATCCATTTCAAGGATGTGGGCATGGGCCTGCTCCCGGGTGAAGCCCTTGTTCTCCATGGCG
>JAKSBO010000708.1 GCA_022361095.1 Desulfobacterales bacterium
TGGGGGCAAGCTTTAGCTTATGCAACAGCAGACAGAGGAGCATGCCATCAAAGATGTTGGGCGGTGAAGCCTGAAATTAATGGCATACTAAAAACATTTTCTTTTGACGATAAGCCGCCTTATGTAAAGGATGTACAAGATGAAAGAGCAGCTGCATTTTCAGTACTTTTATGTGACTTCCTGCCTTTTAATGCAGAAGATATGCTGCTGGCAATTTCGGCTTCTACAGGCATTGAATTAAGCGAAAAAGACTACCTAGAAGCAGGGGAGAGAATTTGGAATTTAATTAGACTGTTTAACATAAGAGAAGGTTTTACCAGAAAAGAAGATACTTTACCGCCTCGAATGTTTGAAGACCCATTAGAACTGCCGGATGGATTTTTTGATAGAAAAGAAGTTGTTATTCCAAGGGATGAATTTGAAAAAGCTTTAGATGATTATTACACCTTAAGAGGATGGGACGAAAACGGTGTTCCCAAAGAAGAAAAAATTAAGGAGTTAGGCCTTGATGTGTATGTTAATGATATAAAGGAAAATAAATTTATTGAAAAGGTGATGTAAATGGTTAGGGTTAATGGAAAGAAGCTTAACTTTAATAATGCCCCATTAACTATAAAACAATTACTCAAGATGGTAAAAGACAACAGAGAAATAGTAGCACATTCAGGAAATTACTTGTTTGTTAAGCTAAATGGTAATGTTGTCAGCTTAAAAAAATACGATGACACTTATGTAAAACATGGGGATGAAATCAGTGTATTTCCCTTGTCAGGTGGGGGTTAAAAACACCTGAGAAAAAGTAGGTAGTATTGATATTTAAGATTGATATTACCTAATAAAGCGTATAAATATAATATTAAATAAACTAGGAGGAACAAAAATGCTAAGAAATGAATTAGTTCAAATTAAAACAGAATTACCAGGACCAAAGTCCAAGGAAGTACTTGACAAGAGAAAAAAAGTTATTCCTGCAGCAGTAGGAACAGATACACCTGCTGTTATTAACAGAGGCGAAGGCGCAATGGTTGAAGACCTTGATGGCAATATCTTCATGGATTGGGTTGGTGGTATTGGTGTACTTAATATTGGATACTCTCATCCAGAAGTTATTGAAGCAGTAAAAGAGCAGGTAGATAAATTCTTCCACACTCAAATTAATGTAATCACATATAAGCCATATGTTGACTTAGCTGAAAAAATGAACAGCATCGTTCCAGTTAAAGGAGAAGAAAAACAAACTTTCTTCGAAAATAGTGGGTCTGAGTGCTTAGAAAA